>JANOXL010000099.1:0-31939 GCA_031418395.1 Rhodoferax sp.
GTCTCGTGAAGGCGGTCATGCACGTTAAATTCGGCCTGAAGCGCTTCCATTAAATACGGCCACAATTTGGCAACTACCAAAACATCAGGTTTTGACACATTCGTCTCCCCAAAAAACGCAGCACAATGAAACCGGGGCAGCGTTTTTTGGGGAGACGAATGTGTCCAAACCTGATGTTTTGGTAGTTGCCAAATTGTGGCCGTATTTGATGGAGGCGCTTCAGGCCGAATTTAACGTGCATGACCGCCTTCACGAGACCGACCCGGCGGCTTTCGCCCGCATCGCACCGAGCATCCGCGCCATATCCGGTGGTGGTGAATCGAAGGTCAACGCGGAATTGATCGGAAAACTGCCGGGGCTGGAATTGGTGTCGGTATTCGGCGTGGGTTATGACGGTTACGACGTCCCCACCCTCAAATCACGGGGCATCCCCTTGACCAACACGCCTGACGTATTAACTGATGACGTGGCGGACATGGGCATGGCGCTGATGTTGTCGGTGGCGCGCCGCGTGCCGCAAAACGATGCTTACTTGCGCGCAGGCAAATGGCGCAACGCTCCTGCGCCCCTGGCCCGCAAAATGAGCGGTGCACGTCTGGGCATTGTGGGCCTGGGCCGTATCGGTCTGGCGATTGCGAAACGTGCGGAAGGTTTCGGCATGAGCATTGCCTACACCACACGCACAGCGCGCAAAGATGTGCCTTATCGCTATTTCCCCAGCGCTGCGGCTTTGGCGGCGGAAGTGGATTTTCTGATGGTCATCACGCCCGGCGGCGCAGGTACCAAGGGCCTGATCAACGCCGAAGTACTGGCCGCTCTTGGGCAAAAAGGCTATCTTATCAATGTGGCGCGGGGTTCTGTTGTGGACGAGGCGGCACTGATCCGGGCGCTTGATGGCGGCGTGATCGCCGGTGCCGGCCTGGACGTATTTGAAAATGAGCCGAATGTGCCGCAAGCCCTGATTGACCGGGACAACGTGGTGTTGTCTCCCCATGCTGCGAGTGCTACCTTGCAGACGCGCAAAGCCATGGCAGACCTTGCCTTCGGCAATTTGCAGGCCCATTTTGCGGGTAAAGCATTGTTGACGCCAATCGCCTGAGCGCGAGCCTGCTGCAAATTCAATGATTAAAAACGTACATGGCAACACAGTGGACTTCCTGGGCGAAGCCATTGTCGCTGGGCGTTTTGCGGTCGGTGCCTCGATCCCGCCGGAGCCCTTGTTGTGCGAGGATTTGGGCGTAAGTCGCACGGTAGTGCGTGAATCCGTCAAATCGTTAGTAGCCAAAGGGTTGATTCACACCGGGCCCAAAGTAGGCACGCGGGTATTGCCTTCAGACGAGTGGAACTGGTTTGACGCTGACGTGATTCGCTGGCAGGTGCGTGCCGGGTTGACGCCAGAATTCGTGCGTGATCTGCAAGACCTGCGCCGCGTCGTCGAACCGGCCGCAGTGAGATTTGCCGCCGCCCGGGCGACTGCAGAGGACATCCAGGCAATCGAAGCCGCGTTTGCCGGTATGACGCAAGCCGTGACCCACGGCGGCGACTACGTGGCCCACGATCTCAAATTTCACCAGGGTTTGCTTCATGCCTCACATAATCGCATGTTGATTCAGATGGGCAAGGCGTTAAGCGCGCTCCTTCGGACCAGCTTCGAACTATCGACCTCGCGTAAAGACGGTCCCGCCAGCTCCCTGCCTTTGCACCGCGCCGTTCTGGATGCCGTGATTGAGCGCAACGCTGAAAAAGGCGAGCGTGCCGTGCTGGTGCTGATCGACGGTGCGCACCGTGATATCGAACAGGTGTTGGCCTCGCGCAAACGCCTGCCCCAGGTCAGCGAGCCTGCGCTGCGGCTAAAAGCCGCCTGATCGACTGGTAAAGGCCGCGTAAGCCCTAATCGAAGTTTCCCGCTTTTCTGACAAAATTTCTCCCTCGACAAACTCCACTCAAAAGGAAACTCACCCATGAAAGTCAAGTTACTCGCCGTTGCGGCCTGTGTCAGCGCCGCGCTGCTGGCGGCAGGCGCGGCACAGGCACAGGAAAAACTCACCGTGTGGTGGGGTAAAGGTTTCTATAAGGCGGAAGACGATGCGCTGTTTGCCGCCATCAAAAAGTTTGAAGCCAAGAATCCAAAAATCAAAATTGACCTGTCGCTCTATGCGCCGCAGGAAATGATCCCCAAGTCGGTGGCAGCGATGGATGCCAACAATCCACCTGATGTGGCCTATGGCGATGTCTATGATTTCCAGGTCACTGCCAAATGGGCCTATGACGGCAAACTCGAGGACATCAGCGCGATCATTGATCCGATGAATGCCAAATTTGAGGCGCGCGCGCTGTCGACCACCTTCTTGTTGAATAACAGCAACGGGAAGCGCGCCTACTACGCTTTCCCCGTCAAACAGCAGACCATGCACATCCAGTACTGGAAGGACATGCTGACCGAAGCGGGCTTCAAGGAAAGCGATATCCCAAAAGACTGGAAGGGATACTGGGACTTTTGGTGTGACAAAGTACAAACCGGGTATCGTCAAAAGAGTGGCAACCGCGCCTTCGGCATTGGTCAGCCACTGGGCGTTGATTCCAGTGACGCGTTTTTCTCGTTCCTGACTTTTATGGACGCCTACAACGTCAAGTTGGTCAGTGACTCCGGAAAACTGTTGGTGGATGACCCGACAGTGCGGCAAGGCTTGATCAACACCCTCACCGATTACACCAACATCTACAGCCGTGGTTGCACGCCGCCCTCCAGCACCAACTGGAAAGACCCCGACAACAACGTTGCGTTCCATAACAAGACGACAGTGATGACGCACAATGCGACGATTTCAATCGCGGCCAAATGGCTGGACGATATGAACAACCAAACGCTGACACAAGCGCAGCGAGATATTGCCAAAGACAACTACACCCAGAAAATTGCCACCGCAGGTTTCCCGAACAAGCCTGACGGCAGCAAGATGACCTATCGTGCCGCAGTCAAGACGGGCGTCATATTCCAGGCCGCCAAGAACAAGGAAGCTGCCAAGAAGTTTGTCGCATTCTTGCTGGAAGATGCCAACCTGACGCCGTATGTTGAAGGCTCTTTGGGACGCTGGTTTCCAGTCACTAAAGCGGCGCAGCAAAGCGCATTCTGGAAGGGTGACCCCCACCGTCTGGCGGTTTACAACCAGTTTATGGCCGGAACCTCGCCGTTCGAATTCACCAAAAACTACAAGTTCACGGTGCTGAACAACGAAAACGTCTGGGCAAAGGCGGCAAACCGTGTTCTGTCTGAAAAGGTGCCGGTGGACAAAGCTGTTGATGAAATGATCGCCCGTATCAAGACAGTAGCCAATTGATGTGATGCATGGGTTTGACGTCTTGTTGAGGTCAGACTTTTTCTGAATGGCGGCCTTGGCCTAAAGCCGTGGCCGCCTTTTTTGTTGGATTCCGTATGAACCAGGCAGTTGCCACGTCAGACGTTAACCTTGCTTCCAAGCCGCGCAAGCGAGCCGGAAGTTCGGTTTCCCAATGGGAGTTCTGGGGCAGAATCTTTGTGATTCCCTACCTGCTGATATTTGTAATACTGGTCTTGTTTCCGGTCGGGTATGGCCTCTGGCTGGCGCGTCATCCATCTAGTTACGTCAAGCTTTTTGACGATCCCATTTTCTTCAGAACAGTCGTCAACACGCTGATCTTTTTGATTGTGGCCATCAATCTGAAAATGGGAATTGCGTTGTTCCTGTCCGGATTTTTCGTTCAGACCCGCTGGTGGATCAAGATTCTGGCTGTCCTCTTCATTTTGCCGTGGGCGGTGCCGTCCATTCCTACGATCTTGTCGGTGCGGTTTATGTTGAATCCGGAATGGGGCGTTATCAATCAGACCATCTTCAAGCTCACGCAACTCGATGGCCCCAATTGGCTCAACGACCCCACGTTGGCGCTGTGTTTTTCTATGCTGATGCATATCTGGAAATCCTTGCCTTTTTGGACGCTCATCTTGGTCGCTGGACGAATGTCCATTCCAGGAGAACAGTACGAGGCGGCAGCCGTGGATGGGGCCACCACTTGGCAAAAGTTCCGCTTTATCACCTGGCCAGCGATGAAAACGCTGTACGTCACATCGCTCATCCTGTCGATGATCTGGACACTGGGTGATTTCAACAGTGTCTATCTGCTGACAGGTGGCGGCCCGGCTGACCTGACGCACGTGTTGGCAACGCTGGGCATCCGGTATTTGCGGCTTGACCAGCTTGATGTGGCCATGGCTTCGATTGTGGTGGCCTTGCCCCTGGTGTTGCCGCTTGTCTATTTCATGATGAAACGGTTAAGCAAATGACGCCCCCACGCTCCCCACTTCGTGTGGTTCGCTGCCCCCCAAGGGGGCCCTCGCGCTTGGGACGGCCCTGCGCCGCTCGATCATGAGCAAGTTGACACTTAAAAAAGTCAGCACCGAAGCCAAGCTGCTGCTGGTGGGCATTCCGGTGTTTTTTTGGACCATTATCCCGGTCTATCACATGTTTCTGTTTGCCATTTCGCCGCGCGATACGGCAACGTCGGGTCGCTTGTGGCCCAAAGAACCGACCCTGCAGAACTTCGACCATGTGTTCAACCAGAAACACTTTTATTTGAACCATTTTTGGCAGCAGTTGGGTAACTCGGTGTCGATTGCTTTCGCTGTGGGTGCGATCACCTTGATTGTGTCGACCATGGCCGCATTTGCAATCAGCCGCCTCAAGGTACGCGGTGGCCGCACGGTGCTGAACATGGCGCTGTTCACTTATTTCATTCCGGCTGCGTTCCTGGCCGTGCCAATGTACAAGACGATGGCGACCTACGGTCTGCTCAACAACCACTGGTCGCTCATTTTGTCGATGGTCACAATTGCATCGCCTTATTGCATTTGGGTGCTTAAACAGGCTTCGGACAAACTGCCCTTCGAGCTGGACGAGGCCGCGCGCATGGACGGCGCCACACCCCTGCAACTGTTTCGCTTGGTCTACATACCCCTGATGTTGCCGTCGTTGGTGGCGGTCGGCACCTATTCCTTGCTCCTGGCCTGGAATGAGTACCTGTACGCGTTTTTGCTGCTCTCAAAGGAGACGGACTTGACGCTGGCGGTGGCCTTGGGCAATTTTCTGGCTGCCGACGATTCTCCCTGGGAGCTTCTGATGGCAACCGGTTTCGTTTACGCGTTGCCACCCGCTGCGATTTATTACGTGTTCAAGCGGTATATGGTGTCTGGCTTGACGGCCGGTGCTGTGAAGTCCTAATTCCCCATTTCCCAGAAAGTCGCTTCAATGGCCAACGTCGCGTTTAAAAACATCGAAAAAAACTTCGGCAAAGTCAAAGTCATCCATGGCATCAGTTTTGACATTGCAGACGGCGAGTTTGTGGTTTTGGTCGGGCCGTCTGGGTGCGGCAAATCGACTCTCCTGCGCATGTTGGCCGGCCTTGAAGAAATCAGCGGCGGCGAGATTGCGGTGGACGGCCGCGTGGTCAATGATCTGGACTCCAAAGACCGTGACATCGCCATGGTGTTCCAGAGTTATGCGCTGTACCCGCACATGACGGTGCGCGACAACATGGCCTTCAGCTTGAAGTTGCGCAAGGCCGACGCCGCCATTACGCTCGAACGTGTTGCCAATGCCGCGCGAATCCTGAACCTCGACGCTTTGCTGGACCGTTATCCGCGCGAGTTGTCCGGTGGCCAGCGCCAGCGCGTAGCGATGGGCCGCGCCATTGTTCGGGATCCCAAGGTGTTTTTGTTCGATGAGCCACTCTCCAACCTGGATGCCAAACTGCGTGTCTCCATGCGTGCCGAGATCAAGGCGTTGCACCAGCGCCTCAAAACCACTACGGTGTACGTGACCCACGATCAGATCGAAGCCATGACGCTGGCCGATCGTATTGTGGTGATGCACGACGGCATCGTCGAGCAGATCGGCACGCCGCTGGACTTGTTTGACAAACCCGGCAATCTTTTCGTTGCGCAATTCATCGGATCACCCTCGATGAACGTGATGAACGGCACCTTGAAAAAAACTGTGGGTCAGGCCCATGTGGAGGTGGGCGCACAAAAATGGCCGGTGGCGGCGGACACTTCTGGCGCTGACGGGCAGGCGGTCAGTTATGGCGTGCGTCCAGGCGATTTGTACATCTCGGACAATGGCCAGGGCATCGCCGCTAAGGTCATTGTGGTGGAACCTACTGGCGCAGAGACTGAACTCTTGCTGCAAGTCGGTGAGCATCAACTGGTTTTGGTGATGCATGGCCGCACCGATGCCAAGCCCGATGATGTTGTGCACTTGCAAATCGAGGCAGCGAAGGCGCATTTGTTTGACGCCACCTCCGGCCAACGCCTGGCCTGACGCGGCCCTTTCACATCGTCTTTCCAAGGTGGGTCGTCATGGTGCTTGATTCATTCAAACTCAATGGTAAGGTGGCACTGGTCACCGGTTCTTCAGACGGCATCGGTTTTGGGATCGCGCGCGGTCTGGCGCAAGCCGGAGCAATCGTGGTCTTGAACGGACGTGGTGAGGCCAAACTCAACGCAGCGGCTGCTGTGCTGCGCGCGGAGGGCCATGTCGTTCACACACAGGCGTGCGACGTGACGCAAAGCGCCGAAGTGACGGCGATGGTGCAGGCCATTGAATCGGGCGTCGGGCCCCTTCAGGTTTTGGTGAACAACGCCGGTATCCAGCGCCGTGGGCCCTTGCAAGACTTCAAAACCGAGGACTGGCACGAGTTGATGCGCACCAATCTTGACAGTGTGTTTTTTGTCGGCCAGGCGGTAGCCCGAGTAATGATTCCGCGCAAGGCCGGCAAGATCATCAATATTTGCTCTGTGCAAAGTGAGCTGGGCCGACCTGGCATAGCGCCGTATACGGCCAGCAAAGGCGCAGTGAAGATGCTCACCAAAGGCATGGCCATTGATTGGGGGCCACTGGGCCTGAATGTGAATGGCATTGGCCCCGGTTATTTCAAGACTGCGCTGAATGCCAAACTGGTTGCTGACGAGACCTTCAGCGCCTGGTTGGTGAACCATACGCCCAGCCGGCGCTGGGGCGAGATTGAAGAACTCGCCGGCGCCGCGGTGTACCTGGCCAGTGAGGCCTCGAAGTTTGTCAATGGCCACATCCTGTATGTCGATGGCGGCGTCACGTCCACGCTTTGACCGAATTCGGCAATTTTCCATTTTTAAGGTGCGATTGACCGATGGCTGATGAATCGTTAAACCCCGGCCAGCGTCGCATCCGCGCGTTGATGTGCCATGGCGCGCTTGACCTGCGACTCGAACACCTGGATCCGAACACCGCGGACAACCCCCGCGACATTGGCCCGCGACAACTGCGTGTGCGTGTGGCGTTCGGCGGCATTTGTGGCTCTGACTTGCACTATTACCAGCATGGTGGTTTTGGGGTTGTGCGCATCAAACAGCCGATGGCACTGGGGCACGAAGTCTCGGGTGTCATTGAAGAAATTGGCGCAGAAGTGAGTGCCTTCAAGCAAGGCCAGCGTATCGCGATTTCACCTTCGCGGCCCTGCGGTCTGTGCCGCTTTTGCCAGTTGGGCCAGCAGCAGCATTGCCTGGCGATGCGCTTTTACGGCAGCGCCATGCCCTTCCCGCATATTCAGGGCGGGTTTCGCGACAGCCTGGTCATTGAGCAGCACCAGGCGCATGCGCTGGCCGACCATTTGAGTTTGAGCGAAGCAGCGCTCGCGGAGCCGCTGTCCGTTGGTTTACATGCGATCAACCGTGCCGGCGGCGTGTTTGGCAAACAGGTGCTGGTCACTGGATGCGGTCCCATCGGTTCGCTCTTGATTGGTGGCCTGCGTCGTGCGGGCGCTGCCAGAATCGTCGCAACGGACGTGGCCGACATGCCGCTGGACTGCGCCCGGAAAATGGGTGCTGATGAAACCATCAATCTTGCCAAGGAGCCCGCAGGCTTGGTGAAATACATGGCCGACAAAGGCCAGTTTGAGCGTGTGTTTGAGTGCTCCGGCAACGAGCGGGCGCTCAAAGGAGCTCTGGATGTGATAGCCCCCCAGGGCGTTCTGGTGGCGGTTGGCCTGGGGGGCGATATGAGCTTGCCAGTGAACCAGATCGTCGCCAAGGAGATCGATCTGCGTGGCACTTTCCGCTTTCACACCGAGTTTGCCAATGCGGTGTCCTTCCTGAATCTGGGCCTGATCGATGGCAAACCGGTGATCACGCGTATCCTGCCGTATGAGTCTGCGGTGGAGGCGTTCGCGCTGGCAAGCGACAAAAGCCAATCACTCAAAGTTCTGATCGCATTTGATCCGGCCCTCGTTTGAAGTCACCGTACCGCCTTGTTTTTTGGGTACGGATATCTCGCCGAGTCGTCTAATTTTTTGGAGCATCACCATGTCAACGTTTACCAAGACCGTTCTCTTTACCGACACAGATGGCCGCGCCAAATTTCGTGACGAGGTAGTGCCGCTGTCAGAAGGGAATCCACAGTCAATGTTGTCTGCCTTGATGCCTTCGGGCGGGCTGCAATTGCGCCATAGCCCCGTCGGTTTCAGGAGCCAGTTTCATTGCTCGCCCCACCCGCAATGGGTGTTCATTTTGGGCGGGCAAATGGAGATCGGTTTACAAGGCGGTATCTCGCGGGTGTTTAAACCAGGCGAGCACTTTTATTCAGCCGACATGTTGCCCACAAACGCCACGTTTGACGCTGCCGTCCATGGCCATTGGAGCCGCCAAGTGGGGACAGACCCGCTGGTGACCCTTTTTGTGCGGGGCTGAGTCTGACGGAGGCGGCCAGAGTCAGTTATTGAAGAGTTAGGTCCTCGTTTATTTTCAATCTGAAAATATGTATAGACATAAAAATATACCATTTTATGTCTATATTTAATAGCAAACGTCGCTTAATTTACAAGACCTAATGTTCAATTTTCTTTATTGAATAAATTTCAATAAAGAAATTTAACTTTATTCGCACTTAACCGCGTGAGCCACCACGGCCACCGCCAGTGCCACCACCCGAACGGCCACCGAAACCACCTGGACTACGACCCCCGCCGCCGCCATATCCACCCCCACCAACGCCACCGCCAGAGCGCCCGCCACCGTATCCACCGCCGCCGCCACCGCGGCGACCACGGTTGCCCTGCGCCATCAAGTCAACACTCGTGCGCATAGGATCAGGTTGGCCTTGCGGCGCTCGTGGCTGTTGGGCGCGCGTAGCGGCCAGATTGCCAGGATCGGTATGCACGACCGCGTTGTGGTCAGGCGCGATGCGTGATGAGAAATTGCGAGGTGCGCTGCTCATCGGTTGAAAATCATCCCGATCCATCGCATGGACTGGTGCACGTGCGGGACTGCGCGATGCGCCGCCAGGGTGACGCGGGCCATTGCCGTTTCTGCCGCCACCGTTGAAGTTGCCGCCACCACCGCCGTTGCCACCCCCAGAATTGCCACCTGCAGAATGGCCACGCGCCGGGCGGGCTGCGCCGTCACGGCTACCGCCACCGGCTGCGTGGCGTCCACCGCCGCCGCCGCCACCTCCGTTATTGCCACCTCGACCACCGGAGCCGCCTTGGCCAGCGCGGTTGTCGCGCACACGTTGCAGCATCTCGGTGCGGGCATTGCGGGCTGCGGCCTGCATCACATCGCGGCTGGGCGGCTTGCCTGCGCCACCCCAAATGGTTTGGCGACCCATGGCGATGGGTTCAGCCTGTTCACCCGGCTCGGGGCCAAAACCTTCAACGATCTTGACTTCAATGTTTTGTTTGGTGAAGCGTTCAATGTCCTGCATGAAACCTTCTTCATCCAGACACACCAGGTTGACGGCAGCGCCATCAGCCCCCGCGCGGCCCGTGCGGCCAATGCGGTGGACGTAGTCTTCGCTGACGTTCGGGATTTCATAGTTCACCACGTGCGGCAGGTCGTCAATGTCAATGCCCCGTGCGGCGATATCGGTCGCCACCAAAGCCCGGATGTCACCACTTTTGAAACCGCTCAACGCTTGTGTACGCGCAGCCTGGCTCTTGTTGCCATGCAGCGCCATCGCGTGGATGCCGTTTTTGGTCAGGTATTCGGCGACGTTGTTGGCACCGAATTTGGTGCGCGTGAACACCAGCACCTGGCTCCAATTCTGCTCGTTGATGATGTGCGCCAGCAGGGCTTTCTTTTTGCCGCGCCCGACGGGATGAATCACTTGGGTAATGCGCTGCACCGTCGTGTTGCGCGGCGTGACCTGCACGCTTTGCGGATTCTTGAGCAGAGTCGCTGCCAGGTCGCGGATTTCGTCACTGAAGGTGGCCGAGAAGAGCAGGCTCTGCTTTTCTTTGGGTACGACGGCCAGCACTTTTTTCACGTCATGAATGAAGCCCATATCGAGCATTCGATCGGCTTCGTCCAGCACCAGCATTTGCACCTGGCCCAGATCCAGAACGCCTTGCTGCACCAAGTCCAACAGGCGACCCGGTGTAGCCACCAAAATGTCAACGCCTTTTTTTACTTTGCTGATTTGGGGGTTCATGCCGACGCCACCGAATACCACGGTGGAGGTCAGCTGCAAAAATTTGCCGTAGGTTTGTACAGACTCTTCCACCTGTGCGGCCAGCTCGCGGGTGGGGGTGAGCACCAGCGCGCGGATGCCCGTGCCGCCGAATTTGTTGGTGGCGCTACGGGCCATCGTCAGTTTATGCAGCATCGGCAATACAAAGGCGGCCGTTTTGCCAGTGCCGGTTTGGGCGCCGCCCAACAAGTCATGCCCGGCCAGCACCATCGGAATGGCTTCAGCCTGGATTGCCGTGGGGGTTTCGTAACCATGCTCGCGCACGGCTTTCACAATGGCCGCAGCCAGTTTCAAATCATCAAAGTTCATGTAAGGCGCACCCGTCCAGGTGCCAGGAGTTCAGCCCATCACGGCACCACAGGTGCGCCGGAATCAGTCAAGGCAGAGTCGGTTAGGGGTGGAACGGGGGGCTTGGAAAGCTTTGCACTACAAAGTTCACAGGCCTTGGGTTCCCAGCGAAACGCTGAATTTGTGGGCAACTGAAATGCCACAAGAAACAGCATTGTCGCATGAATCCGTTTTTGCGCTTCGTTTTTATTGAAATGTTCAGTGCAATACCAGCCGCCAACACGGCACTGTTGTTTCAAGGAGCAGATGCCTGCCACGGGCTGAAACAAAGTGTTAACCCGTGAAATTGTGGGCTTCTCATCACCGTCGCCAGCGGTGACAATGTTGAGTTACAACTTGACCCGGAGGGGTGAATGGCGAGTATGGCGATGCCACGGCTGGGGTTTTCTGACGAAAAGGTGCAGACCAAGCCGGCTTTGCGCGACTGTATCGAGGCGGTGCTGACGCAATCCGACGGCTTGATGGCCGCCGTGATGAAGGGTCTGCGCGCGATCAAGGGGCAAAACCGGGGTCGCGCCGTTGTCATCAATCAGAATCCGGCCTATTTAAAGGCGCTGGACGACCTGTTGTCGCAGGATATCGCCGTAGCCGCCTCGTTCCAGGCAGAGTTGCGTGGTGCGTTTTACAGCCGCCGAGCGCAAGACACGGTGGTTCAGCCGATCCTGCGGTTTGACGATTTCCAGTTTCTGGACGAGAACCAGATCGATGCCAACATCGAGTCAGCCCTGACGCAGCAGGAGGTTGCTTCCGCCGTTGATGACACATTGCCACAACTCAATGGCTTGATCAGCAGTTTGCTGGGTTTGGTAACGGTGCAAGGCCTGCTCAACCCGCTCAAACCCGAAGCTTTTGTACATGCGCTCAAGGGTTGTTTCACGCTGCACGTCCTTGATGATGAGGCACGCAAGGCCCTGCTATCCTCGGCCGCGAGCTTCCTCGGGCCCGCGCTGAGCCTGTTGTACAAAGACCTGATCAACTGGCTGCGTTCCCAGGGCATCGAGCCGGCCTTGCCAGCCGGCAGCCAGCCGGGCGCAGGCTTGGTGTCTGGCGCCAAAGTTGCCGAGACGGCGATTAGCCGCACCCTGCTGACACTGGACAAATTGCGCAAATTGTTGTCGGGCGATTTGGATCAGGCCTTTGGGCAATCGACTGGCCCCAAGGACTTTTTACATACGGTGCCCTCGTCGTTTGTGGCACTTGAAGACCTTAAATTGGTCGAACCCATGATGCAACGGCTGGCATTGCGCGCCAAACAGGCGGCTCCGAAAATCGATATTCCGGTTGTACCGGACATGCTGGCCAGCGACAACGCGAAGAGTCGCCAGTTGGGTCGCCAGTTGGGCAGCGAGGTCGTACGTTTGATGGTGGAAAATCTGCTGGCTGACGACCGTCTCTTGCCCAGAGTGCGCAATTTTCTGAAAGAGCTGGAGCCGGTGCTGCTGCAATTGTCCCAGTCTGACCCACGGTTCTTCAGCGAGCGCCAGCATCCGGCGCGCCAGTTGCTGGACCGCATGACCAACCGCAGCCTGGCCTTCAAATCCGAAAACGATGAAGGTTTTTCGCGGTTTTCCAAAGCCATTTCCAACTCGATTCAAGTGCTGGTGAGCGGTACCGGCGACGCAGCCTCGTTCGCGCGTGTTTTGCGCAAACTCGAAGACGGCTGGGAGCGCGACGAAGAGGCACAGCGCAAGCGCCAGGAAGAGGCGGCGCAATCCCTATTGCATGCCGAGCAGCGCAATTTACTGGCGCATAAATTTGCGGAAGACTTTGGTCAGCGCGTCCAAGGCAAAGAAGTGCCCGAATTTATCCAGGCTTTCCTGCGTGGCCCTTGGGCGCAGGTGTTGGCTGAGTCGCAACTTCGCTCAGCGGCAGGTGTCAGCGATCCACAGGGTTATTCGCAGATCGCAGACGACCTGATCTGGAGCGTCCAATTGCGCCTGACTAAACGCAATCGCGGCACACTGGTTCAAATGGTGCCGAATTTGTTGGTGAAACTGCGTCAAGGCCTGCAGGTGGTCGAATACCCGGAAGAACGCATCCCGATACTGTTTGACAACCTCATTGCCTTGCATGAGCAGGCGTTTGAGCTGCCCGAAGGCGCTGCGCAAACCGCCGGAGGCGCAACTACCGCTATTGCCGAGACAACGCACCTCAACCCCGGCGCGGCGTCCGTGTTGCCGCCAGATTCTCGTTTTGACGGTACGCCCTCCGAACTGATCTGGGTGGGCGAAGAAGAAGCCAGTGAATCAGGCTATGTGGGTGAAGACGCGGATGCATTGATCGACTATTCCGGCATCCAAACACCCGCTGCTGAGGTACAAACCGGGCCCTGGCAGGTGGCAGACCTGAAAGTCGGCACCTGGGTGGAATTGATGTTGCAAGGCAACTGGGTGCGCGCCAAGCTCACTTGGGCGAGCCCGCATTTGACGCTTTTTATGTTTGTATCGGGCAAAGGGCTGGCGCATTCGATGTCGCGTCGCACCATGGATTTGCGACGTGGGCAGGGCTTGATCCGCATCGTCTCCTATGGCGATGTCGTAGGCAGCGCCCTGGATGCAGTCGCCCAGACCGCACTGCGCAACGAGCCGACGCACCTGACCGGGCCCGCGCCTCTGCAATAGCGTTCGACCGGGGTGAATAAAGGCCTTGGGCGGGGATAACGCGCTACCTGAATGAGCGCTTGAGCGAGTGCCTGGGCAAGGCGTGAAGCGGGCCTTGCGCGCCACAATGAGCGCTGTTTGCGAGGTGGCGGGCGATAATGGTGGTTTTTCGCCCTCGAACACCCGACCCACTAACACTATGGCTCAATACGTATTTTCAATGAACCGCGTCGGCAAGATGGTGCCGCCCAAGCGCTTCATTCTCAAAGACATCTCACTGAGTTTTTTCCCGGGTGCCAAGATCGGCGTGCTGGGCACCAACGGCTCAGGCAAATCCACCTTGCTCAGGATCATGGCCGGTGTGGACAAGGAGATCGAAGGCGAAGCGATTCCGATGCCCAACCTGAACATCGGTTATTTGCCACAGGAGCCGCAACTTGACCCGACTCAAACCGTGCGCGAAAGCGTCGAGGCGGGTATGGGTGCAATCTTCACCGCCAAAGCGCGCTTGGAGGAAATTTACGCCGCTTACGGCGAACCGGACGCCGATTTCGACAAACTCGCCACCGAACAAGCCGAGATGGAGGCCATCATTGCCACCGGCGGTACCGACAGCGAACATCAGCTTGAAATAGCCGCCGACGCACTTCGCCTGCCGCCGTGGGACGCCAATATCGGCGTTCTTTCAGGCGGCGAAAAACGCCGCGTCGCGCTGTGCCGGTTGTTGCTCTCCAAACCCGACATGTTGCTGCTGGACGAACCCACCAACCACCTGGACGCCGAATCGGTGGATTGGCTCGAGCAGTTTCTGCAACGTTACCCCGGCACAGTGGTGGCCATCACCCATGACCGCTACTTTCTGGACAACGCCGCCGAGTGGATTCTGGAACTCGATCGAGGCTCCGGCATCCCTTACAAAGGCAACTACAGCGACTGGTTGACGCAAAAAACTGCGCGCCTGGAAGCGGAGCAAAAAGGCGAAGAAAGCCGCGCCAAGGCCTTGAAAAAAGAGCTCGAATGGTCGCGTCAAAACCCCAAAGCGCGCCAAGCCAAGAGCAAGGCGCGACTGGCGCGTTTTGAAGAATTGTCGGATTTCGAATACCAGAAGCGCAACGAAACCAACGAGATTTTTATTCCCGTGGCTGAGCGCCTGGGCAATGAAGTCATTGAGTTCGTCAACGTCACCAAGTCGTTTGGCGACCGGGTGTTGATTGACAACCTGAGTTTCAAAGTCCCAGCCGGCGCCATCGTAGGCATCATCGGCCCCAACGGTGCGGGCAAATCCACCCTGTTTCGCATGATTTCGGGCCAGCAAAAGCCCGACAGCGGCGAAGTGAAAGTGGGCTCCACCGTCAAAATGGCATTTGTCGATCAGCACCGGGACGACTTGGCGAATGACAAAACCGTTTGGGAAGACGTTTCGGGCGGTCTGGACATGCTCAACGTCGGCAAGTTCACCATGGCCAGCCGCGCCTACTGCGGGCGTTTCAATTTCAACGGACAAGACCAGCAAAAACGCGTGGGTACGCTCTCAGGCGGGGAGCGCGGGCGCTTGCATTTGGCAAAGACCTTGATCGCCGGCGGCAATGTGTTGATGCTGGACGAGCCCTCCAACGACCTCGACGTGGAAACTTTGCGCGCACTTGAAGACGCGCTGCTGGAATTCGCCGGCAGCCTGATGGTGATCAGCCATGACCGCTGGTTCCTGGACCGCATCGCGACCCACATCCTCGCCTGTGAAGGCGACAGCCAATGGACATTCTTTGACGGTAACTACCAGGAATACGAAGCTGACAAGGTGCGCCGCCTCGGTGCCGAAGGGGCCAAGCCCAAACGGATGCGGTTCAAGGCGCTGAAATAGCGGGAGCGGGCCGGGATTCCAGTTTCAGTTTGATCCGGTTCCGCTTTTCAGCAACTTCTGCCGCACCAAATCAATATGGTTGCGCAGGGAATACAACTCATCGGCGTAAGACAGCGGCACTGTGATTTTTTCGACGTGGGCTTCCAGCTCGTCCAGCTCGTGTTGCAAATTCGCCGGGGTTTCCAGCTTTTCCCCGAGCCGGTCTTCGATGTCGCGCAATTGGCCGTACCAGCGGAAGATGCGGGAGCGAATGCGGAACTGGTACATCGGTGGCACGATGCGTGAAAGCGGCAGCAACACCGCCACGATGATGCCCAGTGCCAGCCACATGCGTTCGACCAGATTCGCCATCGAAAACGGCAGGTAGCGTTGCAATAGGGGTACCCCGCTTTTGAGGGTGCGTTCGGCCTCCTGTGCCAGGGGGAACTCGGTGTTGGCACTGTTGGGGAATTCACGCGCCCGGTTGAACCAGCCCGCGCCACCATGTAACTTGAGCGAAGCTTGCGAGAAGAGTTGCAAGAGGGCGGGGTGTACGCCGTCGCGTGCCAGCAGCGAGGTGGTGGGCGCCACCATCCGCACGTCGGCGTTGGGTACGTCGCCTGCCAAATCAACCACGCCGCGTGGCAAGGTGACGGGCGCCAAAAATGCAAATCGTCTGGAGTAGGCTTCGTTCTGGTTGAAGTCGAGCAAACGCACGCCCGGTGTTTGCAGCAGCATTTGCACCATGACGGATTCGGGCGCCGAGGCGAAGACGAGTGCGTCTGTCTCACCGCTGAGAAAGGCGACTGTGGCGGGTGTTTGTTCCAGTTTGCTGAGTTTCAAGCTGGCACGATCCAGCCGATTGACTTCAAAGATCTTTTCCATCAGCGCTGGCACGCCGCTGCCCGCCGTGCCGACATTGATGCGCAGGTCTTTCAACTGGGAAAAGGAAGCGAAGGTGTTTTTGCCGGTGACCGCCTTGGCCGCCGGTTCGCGGTAAAACAGCCACAAAGGCTCGACAAACAGGCTGCCTAGTGACTGGATGCCGCTTTCCAGATTGGCCACTGTCTCGTCGCTGCCACCTTGTACAAAACCCAAATCAACTTTGCCTTCACGCAGCAGTTGCAGGTTGGCGGACGAGCCTTCGGTCTCCACCAGTTTCACCTGGATGCCGTATTGCGCCAACTGTTTGACGTAACGTTTGCCAAACTCGGCATAGGCACTTTGCGCGGGGCCGGTGGCCAGGATGATGTGTTTGGGTGGGTTGGGGTCCAGCCACCAATACGCCACGAAAAGCAGACCTGCGGCGACCAGCACCAGCGGCCCGGCGGTGGCCAGCATGGCCCGAATCGACAACAACAGGGCGGATACTTTTTTCGGCATAGCCAAGCTTAAAGCATCGCAGGCATCTAAGGCATCTCGGACGCCGAAGGCCAGGTCGTCCCCGCATACGAGACGCCCTTGGCCGCGCGAATGGCCCGCACGATAGCGCGCGCAGTGACTTCCGCGGCAAGGGTGGCCAGCACCATCATGCCGGCCGTTTTGCCGCTGGCCCCGGTGCCCAGGGCGAACATGGCGTCGCCATCACTCATGGTGTGAACCGGGTTGATGGCGCGCGCCAGGCCGTCGTGGCTAACCTGAGCAAGGCGGTGCGCCTGGGCTTTGGTCAAAAGGGCGTCTGTGGCGACGACGCCAATCGTGGTGTTGGTCCCGGCCAGAAGGGGCTGTGGCACTTCACCGCGCAGGATGGCGTCGCGGATATTGAGCAGTGCCTTGCCGTCCGCCGTGCGCGCCCCGGCAATCACCGCGCCACTGGCGGGGTCTAACACGTCGCCCAGTGCATTGCAGGCCACGATGGCGCCCATGGTGATGCCGTCTACCGTGACAGAAGCACTGCCAATGCCACCTTTCATCGCGCGGTGGATGCCATACAGTTTGCCGACCAAGGCGCCTGCGCCCGCGCCAACATTGCCTTCAGCGGGCGTGTCTGAACTTGCAGCTTCACAGGCCGCATAACCAGCCTCAGCATCGGGCCGAACTTGGGCATCACCCACCGGCAAGTCAAATAACACAGCTGCCGGCACGATGGGGATCAGGCCATAGGTCACGGGCAGGCCAATGCCGTGTTCTTCGAGCCAGCGCATCACGCCGCTGGCTGCGTCCAAGCCCCAGGCGCTGCCGCCCGCCAGCAACACGGCGTGGACTTGATCGACCAGGTTGCTCGGATGTAAAAGATCGGTTTCCCGAGTGCCCGGAGCCGCACCGCGAACGTCCACACCTGCCACCGCGCCAGCGCGAGTAAGGATGACGGTGCAGCCGGTGGGGCGGCGGCTGTCAGTGAAATGGCCGACTTCGATGCCGGCGACATCGGTGATTGCACCGTGTCGGCTGGTTTCAGTCAGAGTCGTACTGAACCCCGGTTGTTGGCCAGCTGGCGTGGCGTTGGATTTCAATGTTGACCCATGAATTTTACTCGATGTATTCTTGCAGTTTATGTTATTTTAAATTAGATAGTGATTAATAAATATTCGTTATTAATATATTACTTATAGCAATCTATTGAATAAATACGAGACTATTAGCCAAACAATTTCGAAAAAAATACTTAAACTAACTATTTGTAAATTGAGCGCCAAGTATTGGGTACGGATACTTCAAAGTCGGCTTGGCGATCTCATGGCACACTGCCAGTCTACCCGGCCAGCCAAGGCTGCACAAAGGCAAACCAGGCACCCACCAGATACAACACCACGCTGGCAAGAAATATGCGCTGGGCTGCGCTGCGCGTTCGCAGACAGGCGTGGCGCAACTGCGGATCAAGCGGGCAAGGCGCCTGGCGGCTGGCCCACTGCAAGCCACCACTGGTGGCCAGTAACAGGCCGGCCACCCCGAACAAGGTCTCCTTATGCTCACTCAAAAAAACCAGTTGCGGCACGGTCGACACCAAGGACGACATTGCTGCGCCCGCACCCAGGGCTACCAGCAGGGCCGGCAGGGCGCAACAAAGCAGCGTGCCAGAGCTGGCAAACAGGCTCGCTACAGAAGACCAAAGCCCGGGGCGGTGGTCTGCAAAGGCTTCAACGCCCAATGGCTGGACCTTCATTTTTTCGCCTTTGTTTCCGCCCGGATGTCCGCCACCGATTGCGAAACGGTTTCAATTTTGGTCACGTCGTAACCGGCTTCAACAATTTCAGCGGCGACCTGTTTGGCGTCCAGCGTCTGGCCCTCTTTGGCCTCGATGGCGACAACGCGTTTTTTCAAGTCGACAAACACCTCGCGGGAAGCGGGCAGTTTCATCAGCCGTTTTTCAATGCCTTGCGCGCAAAAGGCGCAGACCATGCCGTTGACATTGACCTTGATGGAGTTTGCGGCCAGGGCGTTGGTGAACAGCCCGGAAAAGCCAGCCAACACGGCGATGCTTAATGCAAGTTGTGTGGTTTTTGAGGTCATGGTGAATTACTCCCGAGTTTAAAAAATGTACATGAAATTGAAACGCGTCTGGCTGGCGTTGTTGACGCCAACTTCGACGAAATAGCGCTTGTGGATGAAGCGCAGCATGGGTGTGATCTCGGTCTGGTCCGACAGATTGTTCATGCGCCGCGCCTCGACGATCAGCCAGGGCTGTACTTCGTCGTAATCCGTCTCGTAAAAAGAGAATCCAGCGCGGGCCGAGGCAAAGTCGTGGTTGATACCTTCGGCGCGGTACAGGCGCAGCGTGCCGTTGACGTAAATGCGCGCGGTTTCATAGTCCGCTGAAATACCCGGCGCCAGCATCAGGCGGTTGCCGGAAAAATCATTGCCCTGCACAGCGCCCACGCCCGCCAGCAGCCAGATGTTGGCCTGCGAATGTTCGCCGTTCCAGCGTTTGGCCAGACGGGTGTAGGTCGCCTCGACCAGGCTGCGCGTCTGCCGCAGGTCATCCGAGCGCATGCGCAACGCGCCCGCGCCCCAGGCGTCACGCGGGCTGACGGCGTGGTTGACCCAGGCCTCCTGCCAATTAGGGCTGAAATCGCCCATGGCCATGCTGCTGTCCTTGAAACCCATGGGGCCGGCCTGGCTGGCCGATGCCAGCGCTAGGCCAATGCAAGCGAGAAATATTTTCATGATGATCCTTCGGGAAGGCGGCGCGCGCGACCGCCTGGTAAATCAATCCCGCGCCAGGCGATTTGCGGCAAATCGCGGGCGCACCTGTGGGGCTTGGAAGTCAGCCGATGGGGGGTTTGAGCCAAGCGCGCAGGCTGGCGCTGGCAAAGCCATGCTCGCCCTTCGCTGGACGCGAATGGCGCTGGGGTTCACTGGCTGTGAGAACAATGGGCGGGCCTGAAACGACAGCCATGCACAACTGGCAGGCCGTACACCCTTGGCAGAGCGGTGACACAGGCTCTTGCGGATTGCCGGTGTCGGAAGGCCCGTCAACGCCCATTGCCAGAACGGGGCAATCGGGCGGCATGGCCACCTGGTTTGGCGCAACTTCGGCCGGAGCGGACTGCGTGGACAAGGCTTGGGCTGCCATTGACACGCCCATCAGGTCCACAGCCCAGGCCCGCACCGGGAGCACGGCAATCAGGAAAATGGCGATGAGGCGGCGCATGGTGTTCAGAACCATACTGCGGGATAAAAGTTCCGTCAAGGGGGCGCTCAAATTTGCCAAGTTTTTGGGAAAGCAGCCGCTGCTGGGCAGACGGCATTTCAATGGGCGTGGTTATGGTGCCCATCCGCTGCCAGTTCGCCCCTGGCCTGGCGCATGACGGCCCAGCCGCCCGAGATCGCCAGGCTGGCCATGATGGCCGCCACGGCCAGATCTGGCCAGGCGCTGTGAGTGCCAAAGACGCCCACTGCGGCGGCAATCACCGCGATGTTGCTGATGGCGTCATTGCGCGTACACAGCCACACGCTGCGCATATTGGCGTCGCCTTCGCGAAAGGCGTAAAGCATCCAGGCGACCGCCAGATTGACGGCCAGCGCCAGCGCGCCAATGGCGCCCATGGTTGCGGCGTCGGGCGTGCCGCCTGCCCACAGGCCCCAAGCGGCGCGGCCCATCACAAACACGCCAAAACCCATCATGCAGACGGCCTTGAGTTGCGCCGCGCGCGAGCGCCAGGCCACTGCCGCCCCCAACACCGCCAGCGAGACGGCGTAGTTCGCGGCGTCGCCGGCAAAGTCAATCGCGTCGGCCAGCAGCGAGGCCGAGCCAGAGCGGTAACCGGCGAGGGTCTCCACCACAAACATGGCGGCGTTGGCCAACACCGCAATCCACAATATTTTGCGGTAGCGGGCGATGTCCAGGGGCGGGGTGGCGGCCTGAGTGGAGCTTTGCGCAATTTGGGGTGCGTCGTGCTTGCAGTTAGCGGACATGGTGTTTTGGCGGAAGTTGAAACGGCATTTAAACCCCGGTAGGCGCCGCAGCGCCAAGACCTGCAATATTTGAGGGTATTTGAGCACGGTTTAGGGACACAAAGCCCGCAAGTGGCCAGCCAAAAATTGTTGGGCTCCACTAAAATGTGCAACCATGCCCCGCCGCCTTCGAGCTTTACTGATGTTGTTTGCCATGTTGTGGCAATGCATGGCCATGGGTGGCCCGTTGGCGCAATCGCAGGTTGCGCAGGGGTTTGAACACACCCTGCTGCATGGTCAAGCCACCGACCACCACCACCACGACCTTCACGACGGCGACGCATCAATCCACCTGCAGGAAGCGGATGACGCCTTACCGCACCAGCATGCGGACGGCAGTTTCAACACGCTTGGATGCTTGCCCAGCGCCTGGTTTTCCGTTGGCACGTTCCGGCCGATAGCGCCGGTTGAACGGGCCAATCCGCTCGCACCGTCTGCGGACTTGGAAGGTTTGCTAAGACCGCCCCAGCGCCAGGCCTGAGGCCTGCGCCAGCGGGTTTGCTGGCGCTCGCAGCGTCTCGATGGCCCCTCTCTGGGCACATGTTCTCCATTCATTGCGTCGGGCATTCTGCCCGGCGAGCACCTTATTTTCAAATCAGAAAGTCAAACGATGAACTCACTTTTTTCCAGATGGCGAATTCCGCACAGGCTGCTTTTGCTCATGCCACTTGTGTTGATGGTGGTATGGCCAATGCTGGCCGGGGCGCACGGCATTTCCGAAGGCGACCGCCAGCACATGCTGGACGGTGGCTACATGCGTTACATCGTCCTTGGCGCCAGCCACATGCTGACCGGGTATGACCACCTTCTCTTCCTGCTTGGGGTTGTGTTCTTTCTCACGACATTCAAGGATGTGGCGAAGTTTGTCACCGCCTTCACTGTGGGCCACTGCATCACTCTGATATTTGCAACCTTTTACCAAATCACCTGGAACTTCTATCTGATCGATGCCATCATTGCCATCAGCGTGATCTACAAGGGCTTTGACAACAACGGCGGTTTCCAGAAGCATTTCAACATGGCGTCTCCGAATTTGCTGGGTGTTGTTTTTGGTTTTGGGCTGCTGCACGGGTTCGGCCTGTCTACCCGGTTGCAACAACTGCCGCTGGGGGACGACAGCATGCAGTTGCTGTGGCGCATACTGAGTTTCAATCTGGGGGTTGAAATCGGGCAAATCGCGGCGCTCATGGTGATGATTGCGCTCTTGGCCGCCTGGCGCACGCGGCCTTCGTTCAGGCAATTCAGCGTGATGGCCAACGTCGCGCTGATGGCAGCGGGCGGTTACCTTCTGTTCACCCAACTGCACGCTTACCAGCACGACAGCCATCGCTATAGCATTGCGTTTCCGGCCAAGGAGCATATCCATGCCCACGAAGACATGGACGTGAAAAATGCCACGGATGCCAGCCGCAATACTCTGAAATAGTTCCTTTTTTTCGAATCAATTTTTTTTGAAAGATCAATAATGAAAAATTCCACTTATGCATCCGCCGTTACCGCATTGGCTTTCGTCCTAGGCGGGCCTGCCTGGGCTGATGGTGCTGGTAGCTGCCATTTCCACGGCAACAAACCTGCCGCCCAGGAAACCGTGGTCGGCTGCGCGCAGCAACGCAAAGCCGCCTTGGTGAAGTCGGGCAAACTTGACCCCGCCTGGCAGAGCATCAAGCAGGACGCCATTGACTCGGTGGATAGCAAGAAAGGCAAGGAATGGAAGGTGACTTTCAAAGACCCTGCGGCCAAAGACAAAGCGAAGGAAACGCTCTATATGTTCTTCACTCCCGCCGGGAACTTCATCGCCGCCAACTTCACGGGGCAGTAAGTTGTGATGCTTCCTGGGGCCGTTCATGCGCCGGCGTTGCGGGGCGGTTTGATCGCCCTTGCCGCCGCCCTGCTATTCGGACTCAGCACGCCTTTGGTGCAGCGCTTTGGCGCAGGCCTTGGGGCATTTACCACCGCCGCTTTGCTCTACGCAGGCGCTGCGCTGGCATCCTTCCTGATGCGTCAGCCCATCGGGCGCGAAGCAGCCTTGCGCCGGTCTGACTTGCCCCGGCTGTTGGCGATGGCCGGGTTTGGCGCGGTGCTGGGGCCAGTCGCGTTAGCCTGGGGGCTGCAACACACCAGCGGCGCCAGCGCCTCTTTGCTTTTGACAATGGAAGCTGTGGTCACCGCTTTATTGGCGTGGTGGCTGTACGGAGAGACGGTGGGCTGGCGTGTGGTGGGCGCCATGGCTTTGCTGCTCGCTGGCGGCCTCGTCCTGGTGTTGGAAGGCGGGCTGACCGGCACCATGCAACTGCCGGGCCTTCTGGCCGTCTTGGCCGCGACAGTTGCTTGGGGCGTGGACAACACCCTTTCGAGAGGGGTTGCCGAACGCGACCCAGGTCATGTTGTGATGGTCAAATCCGCGCTGGGTGTGGCAGCAACCGCTTGCCTTGCCTGGGTGGCTAAAGACCCGCTTCCCAGCCTAGGTGCGGCGATTGCCTTGATGTTGGTTGGCGCTACCGGTTACGGCTTGAGCTTGCGTTGTTATCTGCTAGCCCAGCGTGAGTTTGGGGCGGCGCGGACCGCCTCTGTGTTTGCCTTTGCACCTTTCCTGGGAGCGGCGGGCGCATTGGCGTTGGGCGAACGGTCTGGCACCTGGCTGTTGGCCTTGGCGGGCGCACTCATGGCGGCAGGCGTCCTGTTACACCTGCTCGAGTCGCATGGGCATGCGCACGTCCATGATGCCTTGGCGCATGAGCATGCGCACGGGCACGATGATGTCCATCATGTTCATGAACACGCCGGGGCGGTGACAGGCATGCACAGCCATTGGCACCAGCATGCGCCCCTTGCCCACCAACACCCACATGTGCCGGATGCGCATCATCGGCATAAGCATTAGTCGAAGAATTTGCGCTGACGCGGCTGGACATCACGCAGGTCAAGGTCGCAGCAGGCAGTGCTTGTCAGTCTTTCCGTTTCGTGCCCAGACCGGACGGCTTGATTCTCCGGGTTGTAAGAAGCCACAGAGTTGCTCCGCCGAGCAGGACGTAGTTCAGCAGCATGAACCAAGGTGTGTTCCAGGCCAGGCCGTTAAAGCTGCGGTCGCTCAGGGGGTACAGCACCTCCACCGGGTAGTAATCTGCCGAATGGGTGAATAGGTCAATGACGATATGCGACCACCAGCCCAGGAGTGGTATCCAAAGTGAACGCAGCACTGCCCACAACAGCAGCGTGACTATACCGGCCAGGACGGCACTGTGCGTTACGCAGTGCAAATGGTGGGACCAGAGTTTGACTAGCGGCGGCAACTGCGGCTCCAGGCCTGTCACGGCAAGCGCCTTGGCCTGCACGGCGGCAAACGAGCCATCTCCGGCCACCCACCAGCCGATGACGGGCAGTAAATGCAACAGGTCGGGCACTGTGGCCAATCCCACGGTCAAGGCCACAGTGCGCGGTGTGATGGTCATGCGCCTGCGCACCAGCGTTATGCCGACACCGGCCCACAAAGCATGCGCGAAAATATCCATGAAGGGTGATCGACGAAGTCAGGGTGATCTGGGGTGTGGGGCTGGTGGGGATTTCGTACCCCTAAGGCGCAGCGCGTTACTGATCACTGACACAGAACTCAGGCTCATGGCCAGCGCAGCGATCATCGGCGACAGCAACCAGCCGGTGAACGGGAACAACACACCTGCCGCCAGCGGCACCCCCAGCGCGTTGTAAATAAAGGCAAAGCCCAGGTTCTGCTTCATATTGGCAATGGTGTCTTGCGAGATGATGCGCGCCTGGGCGATGCCGCGCAGATCACCTTTCACCAAGGTCACCTGGGCGCTGTTCATCGCCACGTCGGTGCCTGTGCCCATGGCCACGCCGACATCGGCCTTGGCCAGCGCTGGCGCATCGTTGATACCGTCGCCGGCCATGGCGACAATGCGGCCTTCACGCTGCAGCTTGCTCACCATTTCCAGTTTGTCGGCAGGTTTGACTTCGCCATGGACTTCGTCAATGCCGAGTTTGGCGGCGACTGCTTTGGCGGTCGTCAGGCCATCACCGGTGGCCATGATCACGCGGATGCCTGCCGCTTTCAGCGCCGCCAGTGCTTCCACGGTGCTGGCCTTGATCGGATCCGAAACGGCCAGCAGACCCGCGCTTTGACCGTCCACAGCCAGGAACATCACGCTGGCCCCCGAGGCGCGCAAAGTCTCCGCCTGTTCCTTCAAGGACTCAACCGGCACATTCAACTGGGCCATCAGCGCCGTATTGCCCAGGGCCAAGGCCTTGCCGCCAACGCTGCCCCGCACGCCAATGCCGGTGCTGGACTCAAAGCCATCGACCTTGTCGAGTACCAGCCAGCGCTCTTTGGCGGCGTTGACGATGGCGTCGCCCAAGGGGTGTTCGCTGCCCAGGTCGAGGCTTGCGGCCAGGCGCAGCACTTCGTCTTGCGTATAACCTGGTGAAGCAATAACGCTGTCAAATTTTGGTTTTCCTTCAGTCAGCGTGCCGGTCTTGTCCACAATCAAGGTGTCCACTTTGCGGAAGTTTTCGATGGCGGCCGCATCGCGAAACAACACACCCTGGGTGGCCGCTTTGCCCGTGGCGACCATGATCGACATTGGCGTGGCCAGGCCCAGCGCACAGGGGCAAGCAATGATGAGGACCGCCACGGCATTGATCAGGCCATAGACCCAGCTCGGCTCAGGTCCCACGAAGCCCCACACCACAAATGTCAGCAACGCAATGCCGACCACCGTGACCACAAAATAACCAGCCACCTGATCCGCCATGCGTTGCATCGGCGCCCTGGAACGCTGCGCCTGGACCACCATCTGCACGATGCTGGCCAGCACTGTTTGTGAGCCTATTTTTTCCGAGCGCATCACCAGCGCGCCGCTGGTGTTCAGCGTTGCGCCAATGAGTTTGTCACCCGCCCGTTTGGTGACCGGCATGGGTTCGCCAGTCAGCATCGATTCATCCACCGCGCTGCTGCCTTCGGTTACCACGCCGTCAACCGGCACCTTTTCACCGGGGCGCACCCGCAGCAAGTCGCCCACATGCACATGGGTGAGCGCAACGTCTTCTTCTGCGCCGTCAGCATTGATGCGCCGTGCAGTTTTGGGCGCCAGGCCGAGCAGGGACTTGATAGCCGCCGAGGTTTGCGAGCGCGCCTTGAGTTCCAGAATTTGACCCAGCAGCGTGAGCGAGATGATGACCACAGCCGCTTCAAAATAGACCGCCACCCGGCCCATGGCTGCAAATGAACTGGGAAATACCGCAGGCGCTACCGTCGCAACCACGCTGTAGATGAATGCAGCACCGGTGCCCAGCGCAATCAGTGTCCACATGTTCGGGCTGCGGTTGATGACGGATTGGACACCGCGCTCGAAAAACGGCCAGCCCGCCCACAACACGATGGGCAGGGTCAGCACCAGTTCAATCCAGCTCTGTGTGGCCATTTCGAACCATTGCAGGCGGTGGCCAAGCATCGCGAGAAACGTTACTACAACGGTCAAGGGCAGCGTCCAGATGAAACGCCGCTTGAAATCCAGCAGTTCCGGGTTCTCACCTTCATCAAATGTCGGCATCACCGGCTCCAGCGCCATGCCGCAAAGCGGACAGGCGCCAGGATGGTCCTGCCGCACTTCGGGATGCATCGGGCAGGTGTAACTGGCGCCAGCGGGCACTGGTTCGCCACCCGATGGAGCGGGTGACGAAACTGCCACATTTTCAACAGGCAACGCTGTGAGGTACCTGGCTGGGCTTGCTGAGAATTTGGCCTTGCAGCCTGCGCTGCAAAAATAAAACGGTTGGCCCTCGTGTTCAAGCACATGTTGGGATTGCGATGTGACGGTCATGCCGCAGACCGGATCTTTCAATTCGGCTTTGACCAGCGGTCTTGGTTGGTCCATAACTGACTTTGAAAATGCGTGAGTGGCGCTTGAACGTCGCAATGCAGTTTCAAGCGCAGATGGCAGTGAGTCGTCAAAGGGTAGGCTTTGATACTTCTGTCAACTTCCCGTTTTTGAGTCTGAAGTGGAACTTCGCACTTGCCGTCTTGGACCATAAGTCTTTGTCTTTCAGTTCACGTTGAAATGTCGGAACATCCACGGTGACGGTCGCGGCGTAAACGCCGTCACCCAATAGAGTACTGTTGGCGGAGTAATGCAAACCACTGCTTCCCCACATGGGAGGGAGCTGCAAAGTCATGGTCTTGCCGTTATCCATGTTTTTGGCTTCAAAACTGCTTTTGGCGTAGGGAATCCGCGTCTTGGACTTTGGGTCAGATAGTTTTAACTCCACGTGGTAGCGCTCATCAGCTGCGGGTTGGTGTGCGCCCCAGACGGGTGGCGTTCCCATTTGCATCCACATCGGTTCTGAGCCTTCGAGTTCGAGCTGGATAACCATACCCCCCGTGGTTGCGCGACCAACAAGTACAGCACTCTTCAACGGGTCAGCTGGTGCCGCCAAGGTTTTGATACTTGGGCCAGAGGAGGGCTGTGCGCCTGCAACGCTGGAAAACACTGTCAGACCGGCGCTGACCAGGGTCATTGCCAAAGACAAAACTCGATAGTTGGTCATAAGGAACTCCAATACTGCTTCGTTGACAGGGTGTTGATCTCCCTGAATTGAATATAGGGACGATTTCAAAATCTTGATTGATCTATATCAAGCGCTGCGATGACGACCGGGTGAAAAGTGCCGGCTGCAAGAGGCTTTCCTCAGGCCAGGACCCGGTAATTGACCATCATTCCACCATCTTCGTGCTCGAGGTTGTGGCAATGAAATAGGTAGGTTTGGTTGCCCGGAAAATCATGGGTGAAATCGATGGCAATACGAACCGTCTCGCCAGGCCACACCAATACCGTGTCTTTCCATCCAAGGTCGCTGACGGTTCGGCCTTTACCAAAACGCGCCATTGCAGACAAGGCGGGTGGGCTGTTTATTCGCTCCACAACCTGAAACGAAAAACCGTGCAAATGCATGGGATGCGGCATGCCCACAGCCGGGTTGCTGATGCGCCAGACTTCCGTTGCGCCACGCTTCACGTCAAAGGCAATTTCGTCCATGCGGAAAGTACGGCCGTTGATCAGGAAACGCATGTGTTCCATTGACAGTTCGATCAGGCGATCCGGCACGCTTTCAGTGCGAATGGGGGTGATTTTCGAAAGCGATGCGGGCAATGGGGTAACCACGCGGTCTCCGGCAGCCACGTTCAGTTTCAACACGTTGAACGCCATGCCCAGCGGCAACCGCGATGACCCCATATTGCCCATGTTACCCATCATCTGTCCCATACCACCCCCGCCCGCCATGCCGCCTTGCCCCTCGTTTTCCATCGGATCAAACGCCAAACTTTTCAGAAAAATGTCATCACCTGCCTGCGCCTGCCCGGCGTCGAACAACACGTCCAGTCGTTCCCCTGGCGCCAGAAAAGCCTCGACCACGTTTTCAGGCCGCTCGATCAGGCCCCCGTCAGTGCCAATGACGGTGAAATTCAGCGACTTATTGCCGTTGACAAAAGCTAACCGGTAGATGCGCGCGTTGGATCCATTGAGCAGGCGCAAGCGGTAAGTGCGTGGCGCTACGGTGTGAAATGCATTGGGTGTCAGGTTGGACAGCACAATGTCGCCCAACCAGCCCATCATCGCCTCATGTGCGTTGGGCTGGTAGCGCAAACGGCCTTCGGTGTCAAACTGCTTGTCCTGTATCACCAGGGGTAGGTCCGTCACCCCCAACTGCAGATCGAGTGCTTTGGCCAGCTTGCGCTGGTCATCGTCCTCCACCAACAAAAAACTCGCCAGCCCGTGGTACGCCTGCTTGGCGGTCAACCCGTGCGCATGAGTGTGGTACCAGTAGGTTCCGCCCCTGTTGCGCAAGGTGAAATCGTAGTCATATCTCGAGCCCGGTGCAATAGAGTTGACCGGGTGACCATCCATAACGGCCGGTGTATGCAGACCGTGCCAATGGATGATGGTGGGCTCGGTCAGCGCGTTGTCCAGGCTGACAGCGAAGCGGGCGCCAGTTTCGATACGCAGGATGGGGTTCTGAAAGGCTTTTCCCGCATATTCAGTTTGGTACAGCAAAAATGGCGACTCGCGCCCGGACATTAGGGGAAAACTTGATGCAGTGGCACGTAACTTCAGCGAACCAGCTACATCCAGCACGCCAAAGGGCCCGTTTCCAACCGGAATAAAGAGCTTCTGCTGAAAGTTTTTAGGCGAAACCGGATCCAATGGGTACGAGCGAAATGCACTACCCGCCAGATGCCCGGAACGACGCGATCCGTAATATATCCACGCCGCGCCTGCAGCACCTGCTGCGGCTACGCCGCCAGTAAGCTGGAGCAGTTTTCTCCTTTGCATTTTCCGATTCTCCAGATATCGCCGTTATTCGGTGATTCATCATCGGCATTGCAAAGGAGAGGGTCTGTGCGGTGGCCCACCAAGCGGAACCTTGCCCGCACACAAGCGCTTAAGTTTCGGGACGGAAAGTCTCGAGTAGACCCAACTGCTCGCGCATTCGGCCCGCCATAAAACCCAGACCTGCTGAAAACACAGCTGCAGCGCCAATCAGAATGGCAGCATATATGCAAGGGAGCCAATCGTTCATTTCGCGGCTGCCTTTTCTGCCCCGGTGACGACATACGCCCCCTGCTGTTGTTCAGCGGTGAACATGATTTTGTCGCCAACGGCCAGCTTGTCGATCAGGGAAATATCCTTCACCTGAAACACCATGGTCATGCCCGGCATGTCCAGGCTTTTGATGGGGCCATGCTTCAAAGTGATTTTTTTGGCGTCTTTGTCAATTTTTCGCACCTCAGCTTCGGCCATGTCTTTGGCAGGCATGGCAGGGGCCGTTGTTTGAGCCAGCACATTCACACTCAACAGGGCGGACAAAAGTGCGACGTTCAATAAGGTAGTGGATAGTTTCACGGTGATATTCCTTTCAAGAATATGATTGATAAACGCGGGTGCTGCCGTTTTCGAGGACAAGCAGAACCTGATAGGGATCTTTTTTGGTAGCTGATTCCATGCCAGGCGAACCCATCGGCATGCCGGGCACGCTTAAACCCAGGGCTCGGGGACGATCTCTGAGCAGGCGTTTAATGTCCTCTGCCGGCACATGACCCTCAATGACGTAGTTCCCGATCACCGCAGTGTGGCAGGAACCCAAGGCCGCCGGCATTTTTTTGTCTTTTCGGATGGGCGCTGTGTCGGGTACGTCGACTGCGGAGACTCTGAAACCGTTAGCTTGCAAATGTAAGATCCAGGCTTTGCAACAACCGCAATTCGGTGTTTTCCACACCGACACAAGGTTGTGTGCGTTTTGTGTCAGCCCAACTGGCTGCCAAAAAGACAGGGCTATGCCCGCAGCACCGGCAAGATAGTTTCGACGTCGCATAATTAATTCAGCGCTGAATACTGGCAGGGCCATTGCTGTTCCCGGCTGCGGTCACCTTGATTTTTCCGAACATACCCGCTTGGTAGTGACCAGCAATCAAGCACGCGAAATCAAAATCACCCGGCTTGTTGAATGTCCAGACGATGCTACCGGTTTTGCCGGGTGCCACATGGGCCATGTACGGTTCGTCATGTTCCATATTGGGGAACTTGACCATCAGCGCCGCATGTTCATCCAGCTCCTTTTTGGTACCGATCACCAGCTCATGCATCACGGCACCCGTGTTCTTGAGCACGATTTTGACGGTGTCACCCTGTTTCACCTCAATTCTGTCTGGAGTGAACCGCATAGTGTCTGACATGCTGAGGAGAATGGTTCGCTTGATGGCCTTCGCATCACCAGCGATGCCCCATTCTTTTTGTTCTTTTTTCGCGACTGGGGCATGGCGGGCGGGCTTGTCACTGTGGGCGAATGCGGCAGGGCCGCCGGCTGCGATAAGCAGCACGCCAAGGGTTATGGCAAGTTTGTTCACAGGTTTCCTTTCTATTTGAGCTTGGCTCAGTGATTCATGTGTCCGGAGGGCTTGCGAATCTTCAATTCCACCGGCTTGTCAGCCGCGCCAACCGTTTCCGGGTTACGCAGGCCTACCACCAGCCCATTGTTGGCAACCTCCGCCTTGAAACGGGCTGGCTCGGGTAAGCTTCCCGTCCATTCGAAAGCCTGCGTTCCTGGTTGCTGTTTGAACCAGCCCGGATCCTTGTAGTCACCCGGTTTTTGCTCTTTGCGCACCTTCAGTGTCGTGAACATGCCGCCCATTTCGACGGGTCCATAGGGGCCGGTGCCGGTCATCATGGGCAGCGTCTGCTCGGGCAAAGGCATCTCCATCTCGCCCATGTCGGCCATGCCGCGTTCACCCATGACCATGTAGTCGGGCACGAGTTTCTGGATTTTTTTGATGAGACCGCGATGGTCTACGCCAATCATGTTCGGCACCGAATGGCCCATCGGGTTCATGGTGTGGTGGCTCTTGTGGCAGTGGAAGGCCCAGTCACCTTCTTCGTTGGCCAAAAATTCGAGCTGGCGCATTTGACCGACGGCGATGTCGGTGGTCACTTCGTACCAGCGCGTCGACTTGGGTGTTGGCCCGCCGTCCGTGCCGGTCACCAGAAACTCGTGGCCATGCAGGTGAATCGGGTGGTTGGTCATGGTCAGGTTGCCGATGCGGATACGCACCTTGTCGTTCAGCCGCACATTGAGCGAGTCGATGCCGGGGAAAGCGCGGCTGTTCCAAGTCCAGATGTTCTGGTCCAGCATGGTGTTGGGCCGGGGCGTGGTACTGCCGGGGTCGATGTCGTAGGCGTTCAGCAAGAAGCAGAAGTCGCGCTGCACATCGTCGATCAGCGGGTGTTTCTGTTTGGGGTGCGTCACCCAGAAACCCATCATGCCCATGGACATCTGCACCATTTCGTCTGCGTGCGGGTGGTACATGAACGTTCCAGGACGGCGTGCCACAAATTCGTAAACAAATGTTTTGCCCACCGGAATCTGCTTCTGGTTCAAACCGCCCACACCGTCCATGCCATTGGGCAGGCGCTGGCCGTGCCAGTGGATGGTGGTGTGTTCGGGCAGCTTGTTGGTGACGAACAGGCGCACACGGTCGCCTTCAACCACCTCGATGGTGGGGCCGGGGCTTTGGCCGTTGTAACCCCACAGCGTGGCCTTCATGCCGGGGGCGATTTCAGGGACCACTGGCTCGGCCACCCGATGGAACTCCTTCACGCCATTGTTCATCCGCCAAGGCAGCGGCCAGCCGTTAAGCGTGACCACCGGGTTGTCAGGCCTGCCGG
>JANOXL010000100.1:0-3172 GCA_031418395.1 Rhodoferax sp.
ACCGTGACGCGGTTGAACGACGCTTCAGCCAAACGCGTGGACAAGTCATGCATCACCGCCTGGCTCACCTTCGCGTCGGTCGCCATAAAACCGAGCATCGTCGCCATGTTGGGGCGAATCATGCCGGCACCTTTGCTGATACCGGTGACGCTTACCGTCACGCCGCCCAGCACCGCTTGTGCGCTGAAGGCCTTGGCCACAGTGTCGGTGGTCATGATGCCTTCAGCTGCGCGCAGCCAATGGCCAGGCTGGGCGTCGGCAATGGCAGCGGGCAGACCCGCTTCGATTCGCTCTACCGGCAGCGGCTCCATGATCACGCCCGTAGAAAACGGCAAGATTTGCTGTGCAGAAATACCAAGGTGTTTTGCCAGACTCGCGCAGGTGCTGCGGGCGCGCGCCAAGCCCTCTTCACCCGTGCCCGCATTGGCGTTACCAGTGTTGATCAGCAATGCCCGGATGCCGCGCCCCGGTGGATGAGCTGCAGCGCTCAGGTGTTCACGGCAAATCTGCACGGGTGCTGCGCAAAAGCGGTTTTGCGTGAAAACACCGCCCACGGACGCGCCTTCGTCAAGCAGCACGACCGTCAGGTCTTTTCGATTGGCTTTGCGGATACCCGCTTCGGCGACGCCGATTCGCAGTCCTGCAATCGGGCGCAGGCTGGCTGCGAGTGGGGCATTGAGGTTGACAGGCATGAATCGCCCCTTTCAACAAGTTTCAGTGGTCAGGCCAATCGACCATGGCATTGTTTGTACTTTTTGCCGCTGCCGCAAGGGCAGGGTTCGTTGCGGCCCACGCGCGGGATGTCGTCTCCAAATGGCAGGGGCTTTTTGCCGAGTGTGCCTTGGTCCACCACGGCCACTACTTCGCCGGTTTCGGTGGGCGCGGTGTAGGTCACGTTGGCGATGTTTTCGCCGCGCCGCTCCATGTCCACCGCCGCTTGATCGAGTTGCTCGCTGGACTGGATTTTCACCGTCATCAGGATTTTAGTGACTTCGTTTTTAACCGAGTCCAGCAACTGGCCAAACAGCTCAAAAGCCTCACGTTTGTATTCCTGCTTGGGTTGTTTTTGCGCGTAACCGCGCAAGTGGATGCCCTGGCGCAGGTAGTCCAGCGAACTCAGATGTTCACGCCAATGGCTGTCGATGCTCTGCAACAGCACCATGCGCTCGAACTGCACGAAATTCTCGGCACCAATTTGCTGGACTTTGGCGTCAAACACTGCATTGGCCGATGTTCGGACTTTTTCGAGGATTTCTTCGTCAGTGATCGCGGTGGCGGCCTGCACTTCGGCCTTCAAGGGCAAGTCAATCTGCCAGTCGTCCACCAAGGCTTTTTCGAGTTTGTCGATTTCCCACTGTTCTTCAACCGACTCGACGGGCACGTATTGGCGCACCAGGTCGGTGAAACACCCTTCGCGCAGGGACGCAATCTGCGCCGACAAATCGGTGGCATCCAGAATGCCGTTGCGCTGCTGGTAAATCACCTTGCGCTGGTCATTGGCCACATCATCGTATTCCAGCAACTGCTTGCGGATGTCGAAGTTGCGTGCCTCGACCTTGCGCTGCGCGCTTTCGATGGAGCGCGTCACCATGCCAGCCTCGATGGCCTCACCGTCAGGCATCTTCAGGCGATCCATGATGGCGCGGACACGGTCACCCGCGAAGATGCGCATCAGCGAGTCGTCCAGGCTCAGGTAAAAGCGTGAAGAGCCGGGGTCGCCTTGACGCGCCGAGCGGCCGCGTAACTGGTTGTCGATGCGGCGCGATTCATGGCGCTCGGTGGCGATGATGCGCAGACCGCCCAGGCCCTTGACCGTCTCGTGATCTTTGGACCATTGGCCGCGAATGGCAGCAGCCTGAGCCTGTTTGCCCGCCTCGTCCAATGATTCGTCCGTCTCAATGGCGGCAATGGCTTTGTCGATGTTGCCGCCCAAAACGATGTCGGTGCCGCGCCCGGCCATGTTGGTGGCGATGGTGATTTGTTTGGCCCGGCCGGCCTCGGCCACGATATCGGCTTCGCGCGCGTGTTGTTTGGCGTTCAGCACCTGGTGCGGGAGTTTCTCTTTCTCCAGCAGTTGGGCAATGATTTCCGAGTTTTCGATCGACGTGGTGCCCACCAGCACGGGCTGGCCGCGCTCATAACACTCGCGGATGTCCTGGATCGCCGCTTCGTATTTTTCGCGCGTCGTTTTGTAGACGCGATCAAGCTGGTCTTCACGCCTATTGGGCCGGTTGTGCGGCATCACCACGGTCTCTAAACCGTAGATTTCCTGGAACTCATAAGCCTCGGTGTCGGCCGTGCCGGTCATGCCTGCGAGTTTGCCGTACAGGCGGAAGTAGTTTTGGAAGGTGATTGAGGCCAGGGTCTGATTTTCAGCCTGGATGTTCACGCCTTCTTTGGCCTCTACGGCCTGGTGCAGGCCATCGCTCCAGCGGCGACCGGACATCAAGCGGCCCGTGAACTCATCGACAATGACGATCTCACCGTTCTGCACCACGTAATGTTGATCCTTGTGATAAAGGTGATTAGCCCGCAAAGCCGCATACAGGTGATGCATCAAGGTAATGTTGGCCGGGTCGTACAGGGTCGCGCCTTCGGGAATGAGGCCCATGGCAAACATGGCCTGCTCGGCGCTTTCGTGGCCCTGCTCGGTCAGGAAAACCTGGTGGCTTTTTTCATCCACAGTGAAGTCGCCCGGTTTCGTGACACCTTCGCCGGTGCGCGGGTCAGCTTCGCCTTCCTGGCGCGTCAGCTTGGGCACCATCTTGTTGATGGCGATGTACAGGCTGGTGTGGTCTTCAGCCTGGCCACTGATGATCAAGGGCGTGCGCGCCTCGTCAATCAGGATGGAATCAACCTCATCAACGATGGCGTAGTTGAGCCCCCGTTGCACCCGATCGGCGACTTCATAAACCATGTTGTCGCGCAGATAGTCAAAACCGTATTCGTTGTTGGTGCCGTAAGTGATGTCAGAACGGTAAGCGGCCTGTTTTTCCTCACGTGGCATTTGCGGCAGGTTGATGCCCACCGACATGCCCAGAAAGTTGTACAGGCGCCCCATCCATTGGGCGTCTCGGTTGGCAAGGTAGTCGTTCACCGTCACCACGTGGACACCCTTGCCGGTCAGTGCATTGAGGTACACGGGCAGCGTGGCGGTCAGCGTTTTTCCTTC
>JANOXL010000101.1:0-13357 GCA_031418395.1 Rhodoferax sp.
TCCCAGTTCCAGGCGTCGAGCGACTCGATGATGGACTGCAAAGCATCCAGATCCACGCCCGGCTCATGCGCCAGGTACTGTTCCCGTGCCGCAATGGCGCGGGCAAGTCATCACTGCTCAAAATTCTCGCCGGGCTTGAAAAAGCCGACGACGGCGCTTTGCAGTTTCAGCAGGGCCTGCGCTCTGTGTATGTGGCGCAGGAACCGGTGCTCGACCCTGCAGCTTCTATTTTTGAAGCGGTCAGCGCAGGTTTGGCAACCGCCATTGCGGCACGGGAACAGTACCTGGCGCATGAGCCGGGCGTGGATCTGGATGCTTTGCAGTCCATCATCGAGTCGCTCGACGCCTGGAACTGGGAGCAGCGGGTGGATGAAACCCTGCACCGCCTGCACCTGGAGCCGGCGAGCCTGATTGGCACTTTGTCGGGCGGCATGAAAAAACGTGTGGCCCTGGCGCAGGCGCTGGTGGCCAAGCCCGACGTGATGCTGCTCGACGAGCCCACCAACCACCTGGATCTGGACGCCATCACCTGGCTGGAAGACCTGCTGATCGACTTTCAAGGCAGCGTGATCACCATCACCCATGACCGCTCGTTTTTGAACCGCGTGGCGACCCGCATTGTGGAACTGGATCGCGGCAAACTGGCTACATACCCTGGCAACTTCAATCAGTATGTGCTCTTGAAAGAAGAGCAACTGGCACAGGAAGCCATTGTCACCGCCAAGGCCGACAAATTGCTCGCGCAAGAAGAGGTGTGGATCCGCAAAGGCGTGGAAGCACGCCGTACGCGGGCGCAGGGGCGCATCACACGGCTGCAGGACCTGCGCGCTAAACGCGAGTCGCGCCGCGATGTCCTGGGCAGTGTGCGCCTGGATGTGGCCAGCGGCGCGCCCAGCGGCAAGATCGTGGCGGAGCTCACCAAAGTGAGCAAATCCTATGGCGAGCGCTTGATCGTGTCCAATTTCACAGGCACGATTTTGCGCGGTGACAAAGTGGGCCTCATTGGCCCCAATGGCGCCGGCAAAACCACGCTCTTGAAAATGATCCTGGGTGAACTCGCCCCCGACAGCGGCAAGGTGCGCTTGGGCAGCAAGATCGAAGTGGCGTATTTTGACCAGATGCGTGACGCACTGAACCTGGATTCGACACTCGCAGACTTCATCAGCCCAGGCAGCGAATGGATTGAAATTGGCGAGAAACGCCAGCACGTGAAAAGTTATCTGGGCGATTTCTTGTTTTCACCGGCGCGGGCGAACTCCCCGGTGCGCAGTTTGAGCGGCGGCGAACGCAACCGCCTGCTCCTGGCGCGCCTGTTCGCGCGCCCCGCCAACGTGCTGGTGCTCGATGAGCCGACCAACGACCTCGACATCGACACGCTGGAGTTGCTCGAAGACCTTCTGCAAAACTACCCCGGTACCGTGTTTTTGGTCAGCCACGACCGCACCTTCCTGGACAACGTCGTCACCAGCACCATCGTGGCCGAAGACGTGGTCAACCAACCCGGTTTGTGGCGCGAATACGAAGGCGGCGTGCAGGATTGGCTGGTGCAATCGGCGCGCGCAAAGGATATCGCGCTGAAGGCCGCCAAAGCGGCTTCTAGCGGCGCAGCGCCAGTGACTTCAAAGAAAAATGATGGTCAGGTCTCAAATAACGTGGGTAAGCAGCTATCAAAAAAGAAGCTGAGCTTCAAAGAGCAGCGAGAGTTTGAAGAAATTCCGCAAACCATGGCGGCGCTGGAAGCCGAGCAGACTGACATCCGCCAGCAACTTAACGACGCGAGCCTCTACACGCGTGACCCGCAACTCGCCGCTAACCTGCACGCCCGAGATACGGCGATTGATGATGAACTGTTGGCCCTCCTGGAGCGGCAGGAAGCGCTGGCCGCTTAGCGGGTTGGCTTTTAACCGCGCCAGCCACGGCGCGCCCTGTCCGTGCGACGACTGAGCCCAGCTCGCGCTCGTCAGCGTCTATTTGCTTGAGGGGGCGCTGTCCTGCCAATCGGTGAGCAAAGAAGGCTCGTCGGCGCGCTGCTCCTGCTCATGGGGCAGGTCGGCGTGACGCCGGTCTTCATGGGGGACGAGCTGCATTTCATGCAACATGCGCACTACACGGGTGTGGTTGGGCTGCTTCATGAATTTCTCGTCGAAGTACAAATCCTGTCCGTCTTTTGTCATGGCGATCCTCCTTGCTGTTGCGATGCTCTCAACAACAATACTAGTGATCGCCCCCGGGGGAATCAAGTCTGCGCGTACCGCAATTGCGGTAGGCACTATCGCGATTGTGGAAAAACTTGTAATGGAGTGTGACCCAGCGCACCTGAGTGCACCAGGCGCTGGACACCGGAGCGCTTACACCAACAAGGCATTCACCCGCTTCACATAAGCCGCCGGGTCCGCAGGCAAGCCACCTTCCGCCAGCAGGGCCTGGTCAAACAGGATATGCGCCAGGTCGTTGAAATGCACCGAGCCGTCCAGCTTTTTCACCAGCGGGTGTTCGGCATTCACTTCGAGCACGGGTTTCACGTCAGGGGCTTGCTGGCCGGCTTGTTTGAGCATGCGGGCCATTTGCGTGCTCATGCCGTGGTCTTGCACCACCAGGCAGGCGGGGGAATCGACCAGGCGGGTGGTGACTCGCACGTCTTCGGCTTTGTCTTTCAGTGCTTCTTTGAGCTTGGCCAGCAGCGGCTTGAAAGTCTCAGCGGCTTCTTCTGCGGCTTTCTTTTCGGCTTCGTCCTGCAGCTTGCCCAAATCGACCGCGCCTTTGGCGACGGACTGCAGGGGTGTGCCGTCAAAGTCGTGCAGGTAGTTCAGCGCCCACTCGTCCACGCGGTCGGTCATCAGCAGCACTTCGATGCCTTTTTTCTTGAAGACTTCGAGCTGCGGGCTGTTTTTGGCAGCGGCCATGGTGTCGGCGGTGATGTAATAAATCGCCTCCTGGCCTTCTTTCATGCGCGCTTTGTAGTCGGCAAAACTGATACTCACCGTGTCGGTCGTGCTGGATGCGAAACGCAGCAGCTTGGCGATACGCTCCTTGTTGCCGAAATCTTCGCCCATGCCTTCTTTGAGCACGGCGCCGAACTCGGCGTAGAACTTGGTGTATTTGCCCAATGAAGCTTCGCGTTCCGCTTTTTCCTCTGTGGTCTCGACGTCGGTCACGCCGTCTGCCGAGACGGCTGGGGCCTTGTCGGTCTTCGCCAGGTCTTCGAGCATGCCCAACACACGTTTGGTGCAGCCTTCACGGATGGCTTTCACGTCGCGGCTTTCCTGAAGTAACTCGCGGCTCACGTTGAGCGGCAAATCAGCCGAATCGACCACACCTTTGACAAAGCGCAGGTAGGTGGGCAGGAGCGCCTCGGCGTCGTCCATGATGAAAACGCGTTTCACGTAGAGCTTGATGCCGGCCTTGGTCTCGCGGTTGTACAGGTCAAACGGCGCTTTGCCGGGGATGAAGAGCAACTGCGTGTATTCGGTGCTGCCTTCGACGTGGTTGTGGGTGTGGGCCAGCGGCGCTTCAAAGTCGTGGCTGATGGCCTTGTAGAACTCGTCGTATTGCTCGGCGGTGATGTCCTTTTTGGGCCGCGTCCAGATGGCGCTGGCTTTGTTGACGGTTTCCCATTCGCCGGTTTTGACCATGCCGCCGGGCTGGCGGCCCGATTTCGGGTTGTCGGCATCGTCTTTCGGGTCAATCAGGTCACCGTCTTTCCACTCTTCCTTTTCCATCAAGATGGGCAGGCTGATGTGATCAGAATATTTGCTGATGATGCCTTTGACTTTCCATTGGCTGGTGTAGTCGTCGGCGGAGTCGTCGCGCAAGTGCAGGATGACGCTGGTGCCGCGTTTTTCACGTACGATGGTTTCCACCTCGAATGCGCCACCACCACTGGCGCCGCCGTCGCTGACCCAACGCACACCTTCAGCCGCCGGTGTGCCCGCGCGGCGTGATTCGACCGTGATCTTGTCTGCGACGATAAAACCCGAATAAAAACCCACACCGAACTGGCCAATGAGTTGTGAGTCGCTCTTTTGGTCGCCGCTTAGTTTGCTGACAAACTCTTTGGTGCCGCTTTTGGCAATCGTGCCGAGGTTGTCAATGGCTTCCTGCTGCGTGAGGCCAATGCCGTTGTCGGTGATCGTCAGTGTTTTGGCGGTTTTGTCGAACGAGACGCGCACTTCAAGATTGGGCGCATCTTCGTACAAACCGGTGTTGTTGATAGCCTCGTAACGCAACTTGTCGCAAGCGTCCGACGCGTTGGAGATCAGCTCACGCAGGAAAATCTCTTTATTGGAGTACAGCGAGTGGGTGACAAGGTGCAGCAGCTGGGCCACTTCGGCCTGGAAATTGAGAGTTTGCTTGGTCATGGGTCGCAGAAAAATAGGAAAACAGGTGAAAGTCTGGGTAAATTGCCCACCGCGGCCGCGTTTACGGCGCGGAGCGAGGCGGGCAACCCTCAATTATGGGCGATGTGACCTGATTTCAAGGATGCCGATGGCGTGGGCTTTTGCGATTGTCCCGATGGAGGAGGTCAGGGCAAAATTCGAACGCTACACAAATAGTAGCTAACTACCTATATACCACGAGACCTAGGGTCGATTTTTACTAAAAATTTTCGCTAAAGCGGAAAAATAGTTTTAAAATTAACATGGGTGTTAATAGTGAAAGATATTCCGCTATGCGGCAAATAGACAAGCGCGGGCGTCAAGTTGCCAGCCACAACAACAGTTGCCGCGTCACCTGCGGGCTGCTGAGCAACTGAAGATGGCCGGTGCGGTAAAGAATCAACTGCGATTCTTTTGGAAAATTCAAACAACGCGCCGGGTCTTCATGTTGCCCCAAGGCGCTGTGCAGTGGCACCAAGCCGTCGCCTACCAGGCGATCCGCCAGCAAGCTGCGCTTGTTTGCCGTGGTGGCCGCCATGGTGAAACAGGCGATCGCGCTGGGCAAGGCAAGTGGCACGCGGCCGTCTGGCTTTTTGCGAAAACGGTCATGGCCCTGCCAATCGGCATCACACACATGGCCGTAACGCAAGTCGGTGATGCCTGCGCTTCGTAGTTGGCCCAGCTTGGCAAAGGGTCTGGAGTAGGGCGTGCTGCCCAGAATTACATCGACCCAATTGCCCGCGCGCTCCAGGGGTGCGCCGTGGTGGGGCGTGCCAAGGAAGACGATTTTTTGGAGCAAACCTGGCCAAGCCAAGCCTGATTGCGTTGCCGAATACACGGCGCTGCGAATCACCAGGCCGCCCATGCTGTGAACCACGACGCTGATCTCCTCAATCGGTACTGGCCAAGCCAGGGTGAGTTGCGCCAACTGCCGGGCCAGTTCGTGGCCGTTTTGCGAGGTATGCAGGCCACTGTTGTAGCGCAGGTAAACGGCGGTGTAACCGAGTTTTTCTGCGACCGATTCAACGTGGTTAACGAGCTGCGAACCATCAGCACCGTTGGGAGATGGGACAGAAGCGCCAGCACCGGCTTGGCCATGGTGGACAGCGTTCCACTGCAAGTCATTCATACACAGGCCGTGAATCGCCAAAAGCACTTTGCCGCTGGGTTTGAAGTGGGAAGGCAGGGCGGAGAAATCCATCGCGTCGCCGTTGATGCGACAACGCATCGGTGTGGCCAGTGGGTTGCTGCTGGCGGCCAGGTGGTCACCCAAGACACCGTTGAGCGCGGCCAGCACGGCTGCGCGCTCTGGGCTTTCGGTGTGGTCAAGGTCTACCGCGTCGAAGAGCGGTTGCAGCTTGGCCAGTGTGGCATCCAGCCCTTTTTCAACCCAGTTGGTGATGCCGCGAATGCTTTGGTACACCAGGCCGGTAATGCCAGTGGTGCGTGCACCAGTGGTCTGGACGGCTCTCGCGCCAGCAACACCGCTTGTCTTGTTGGCCGTCTGCGTGCTGGTTTTGTTGCTTGTTTTTCGATCGGGTGCGCCCAACGTTTGCCAAACCGCTTGGTGAACACCTTCAGAAATTCCGGTAACGCCCCGCGTTGCCTGGGTGACCAGCAGTGCGATGCCGCGCGCGTCTGACGCTTTCAAATGTCGCTGCGGTCCTTTTTTCGGAGCCTTGGGCATGAACATGGCGGCTCACTTCGCGCTCGCCAGCCACGCCGTGGCTTCGACCTCGATGAGCACCGTGTCACTCGGCAAAACCCGGCTGATTTCCACCACGGTGCTGACCACAGGCGCCGGGCAAAACAGGCCGCGCACGCGGTTGTAGGCGGGGTAATGGCGCAGGTCACGAAAATACTGCACCAGCTTGAACACGTCTTTCATCTGGCCACCTTCGGCCTGCACAATTTCACGTATGCGGTTCAATACAAACCAGCTTTGAGCGACGGCGGGGGCTTCAAACACATCGACGCTCATTTGCCCGTTGGCGTAACCCAAGGCCTTCAACTCTTCAATGGCATGAGGCGGCAAGTCTTCATAACTGTTGACGACTTTGCGCAAGGCCGGATCGACTGCAATCACGCCGCTCAAATACAGTGTGTTACCCACGCGTTTGCTGGCCAAGTAGTTCGCCAATGGTTGGCCTGTGGTTTTTGGGGGAGATTTTTTGATGGCCATTGCGACTTTGCCCTCACGGTGCGTTTACCTTGCTTTCACATCACTTTGAGCGCATTTTGCACTTTGGCAATGAAAGCTTCGCAATCCGCCCGACTCACGTTGTTCATATTGTGCAATTGCAGCCAGGTGGTTTTGCAATTTTTGGCCATCAAGGCACGCAGGCCGCGCGTAAACAACTTGCGCGCCGGGTCGCCAATCACTTTGAGCCACCACCACGGCGAGCCACCATGGGTGATCACCGTCAGCCTTTTGATATTCTGCAGGCCCGGCACGGCGACCGCGCCTTTTTCAGGCGGTGGAAGGAACGCTACGCCGGGCAGCCAAACGCGCTCCAACCAGCCTTTGAGCATGGCCGGTGGGCCATAAAACCAGATGGGGAAGACAAACACCAGGTGCTCGGCCCACTTGAGCGCATCGGTATGCGCTTGCACCCTGGCTTCGATCAACCCGGGGTTGGTGAGGTAGGCGGTGCGCTCTTCTTCTGTGAGGATGGGCTGGAAGTTCTCGGCGTAGAGGTCAAAACAACGCAACTCATGGCCGCCGGACTTCAGCGCCTGCACCGTCGCGCCATAGAGCGCACCACTGAAACTGCTGGGAACAGGGTGGCAGTAGACGACGACGGTTTTCAAATCAGGGCAGATTGATCAAAGAGCGCGCGTCGCTGTTTTGCGGCGCCTATTTGCCACCGAGTTTCTGTTTGACATCCATGCCGATTTTCTTGTTGACAAACTGGGTTGTGGCCACTTTGCTCAAGTCCACGTCGCCCGCTTTGTACAAACCGGCCTTGACCATCTTGTCGTAAAAGTCCTTGATACGCGCGTTGCTCATTGCGCCAATGCCGTTTTGCAGTGCTTCGCCACTGTCGACAATGCCGAGTTTTTTCATGAGCTCAATGCTGCCCGCAATACCGGCGTCAGTCGCTTCTGGGTTGGCCTTTTTGATCAACTCATTGGCGGCTTTGTTGTCGCCGTAAAGGTAGTTGTTCCAGCCGATCAGGGAGGCGTCAACAAACTTCTGAACTACATCGGGTTTGGTTCGCACCAATTCAGCGCGGGTCTCAATGGTGGTGCTGTAGGTGCTGAAGCCGTTGTCAGCGAGCAAATGCACCACCGGGTCAAACCCGGCCTGCGCCTTGATGCTGATGGGCTCGCTGATGCTGAAGCCCTGCTGCACCGATTTTTTGTCCGCAAGGAAAGGCCCGACGTTGAACACGTAGGGCTTGAGTTGTTCGTCTTTGAAGCCGTGTTCGGCCTTCATCCATTGCCAGAAGCTGAACTGGCCGTCTTTGCTGATAAAGGCGACCGGCGCTTTGGTCACATCAGAAAACTTCTCGTAGCCCTGACCGGGGTGCGCAAAAATGGCCTGTGGGTCTTTCTGGAAAATCGCCGCCACCACCGTGGTGGGCACGCCGTTTTTCACGTTGTCAAAACTGAGGAGTAGATTGCCTGCCATCAAGAAATCGATTTTGCCCACGGCGAGCAAGGGCCGGTTGTTGGCCTGTGGGCCGCCTTGCTGGATTTCAACGTCCAGGCCCATGCGTTTGTAGGTGCCATCGGCCACGGCCTGGTAAAAGCCGCCGTGACCGGCTTGGGCCTTCCAGTTGGTGCCAAATACAATTTTTTCTTGGGAAAACGTGCTGGAAGCCAAGGTTAAAAGGGCTAAAGCAGCTATTGTCTTGGTAGCAAATCGATGGTTCATCGTGGGTCTCCAAATTGAGAAAAGTAAAAATGCAGGCAGGAAATCAGATAAACCCAATGGTTGCACAAACCCTGCGACCACTTGCCTAGGGTTTTTCATAGGCTGGAAGCCAGCCGCGCGTTTTGCCGGGGTTCATCAAGCCGTGCGGGTCGGCGATTTTTTTGAAGTCGATCTGCGCCGGGTCAATCTCTTTCATACCGCCGTCTTCAATGGTGTAGACGTGGTTGTCGAACACCATGCAACCATCTGTTTCAAATTCGCCGATGATTTCATACAGCCGCGTTTTGTCAAAGAAACTCACCAAAGGCAATCCAAAGGCCACACAGCCACCATATTGGCGGCCAAACTCATGGTGCATCAGGACTTCATCGCCCCAGCGTGCCATTTGTTTCTTAACCAGGCACACGTCGATCCCCACGCCGGGTGTCCACGCGGCCACGGTTTGCAGGTTAGTCCAGCTTTTGTCCATTTTCAAGGCCATCAAGGTGGTGTGGTTATAGGCGCATTCGAAGGCTGGAAAGAGGCCTTGGGTTTTGAGTTCAGCCTCGGTGAAGGCCATCGACTCTGCGCCGCCGTGGCGCGACATCAAGGTGCGCCAAGCGGGCAGGGCAGTGGGGTGAACCATGGAAAAAACGGCGTCTTTGTTGGCAGGGAAACGTGCACCAAACTCACTTTCGTAATAAGGCGCTATGCGCCGCTCTACTGCCGTGATGAGGAAAGCGTCCACACTCTTGCCAATGGCTTCGGTTGCTTCGCAGCCAAAACGCAAGGCGTCGCTGTAGCTGTCAAACAGGGCAATGTGATGTACCCAATCAACAGCGGGTTTGAGGCAAAGCGTGAGCGCCGTGATGATGCCATTGGTGCCGTACGCGTGGTGGACTTTCTGGATGTCCGCATCCAGCAGTTCGATGACGCGGGGTGTTTCTTCCAACGTGACGACGCGAATCATCGTGACGTTGCCCGCATCTTTCAAAATGCCGTTGCGCACGCTACCCGCGCCCGCGTAACCGCCGGCGATAAAACCGCCGATGGTGGCCATGTCGCGCGTGCTGGGGAACATCAAAATCTCTTGACCGCCTTTAACGATGGGGTCGGCCCGCACTGCGCGTTCCAAATCGGCGATCAGGATGCCAGCTTCACAGGTGACCTGGCCCGACACGATGTTGATGACCCGGTTCAGCGCGGTGATGTCCAAAATCACACCGCCTTCAAGCGGCACACATTGGCCATAGTTGCCAGTGCCGCCACCGCGCACCGTGATTTTCAATCGGTGTTTGGCGCAGGCGGCGGCGACACGAATCACCTCGGCCTCGGTGCGCGGTTTGACAACGATGTCGCCGGTTTTGCCATCGAGCTGGGCTTTGAGAATCGGGCTGTACCAGTAGTAGTCGCGTGACTTGTCGGCGACGTAGGCGGCATCCGTTACGCAATCGATGCCAGCGACGTCAGATTGAAAGTCTTGCAATGCGCTCACGCGGCGGGTTCCAGAAATTCGAGAAATTTTCCTTGGCGGATGACGCGTCGTTTGCGTCCGCCGGGCGTGATGAGTTCATAGGCGTCATGGGCGGCCAGAAAGATGAAATCTGCCGGGCAACCGACCGCAACTTTTCCGTCCCAGGGCAGGTCCATGGCCAGAGCCGGGCGGGTGGAAATGGCTGGCAGCCAGGCATCTGCTGGGCTTAAGTGGCCAACTTGGACACCGAGCGCGAAGGTGTCAAGCAGGTCATAACTGCCGTAGGGGAAGAACCCGTCGGCCACGTTGTCGGTGGCGATACTGGTGGAAACGTTGAGCGCGGCCGCCTCTTTCAAGCGGGTCAGGCCGCGTTCAAGCGGCGTCTGATCCCACGCGCCTTGCAAATACAGATTGGTGCTGGGCAGCGCGACCAGGTGGATGCCGGCCTTCGCGCAAAGCCGCAAGGTTTCTTGCGCGTCGGTGAGGTTTTGAATTGACAGCGAGCAGGCGTGACTGCAGGTGATCGTGCCCTGGAATGCGGTTTGAATCGCCAACTCGGCGATGGCGCGCAGGCCGCAGGCGTCAGCATCCAGGCCTTCATCAACGTGGAAGTCCAGGTTCAATCTGTATTGGGCTGCGAGTTCGAACACGCGCTGAAGTTTTTGGTGAAGCTTGTTGTTGCGGTAAACAAACGCACCGATCAGCGCTGCTTCGCCATGCTGCGGCTTGCTGCGTTGGTTGACTTGGGCGAGTTGTTGGGCGATGCGTTCGCCGGTGTCTTCGCCTGGCACGCCGACTGCGCCCGCTGCGCCTCCTTTTGCGAAATCGTCCAGCGGCGTCAGTGACGCGCATTGCAGCACCACGCGGCCGCGCCAGACATCACGCAGCTTTTCAAACTCGGCCAGGCTGCGCGGTGCATTCGCCTCGGGCCAGTCCAGGTGGGTGCGTAAGGCGCGTGTGCCCAAACGGTAAGCTTCTTCAATCGACCGCGCCATGCGCGACAGAATTTCCGCGCCACTCCAGCCCGCGCGGTGCGCAGCCATCAAAGCAATGGCCTTATACAAGTCACCATCGGCAGCGCCGACTTCTTTCACCACGTAGGTTTTGTCAAGATGGACGTGGATGTCGGCCAGCGCCGAAATCAGCATGCCATTGGCGATCTCTTTTGCTCCCGAAATAGGAGCAACATTCGATGGTTCTATTTGACCTAGAAGGCCATTGTCTATGCGAACGTCAAACAGGGCGCTGTCTGATGCAAACCCCCGCACGCTGTGCGGAATGGCGATGTTCCTGAGTTCAATCACGTTTGGGCGCTGTGTCGCAGTGGTTTTCAGCGGCTGCTCTTGACTTCACTCTCGTGCCATGAGCCAAGCACCAGTTTGGAGATCAGGTTAAATACGAGAAAAATCATGATGCCGGTGAGCGACACCAACACCAGCGCGGCAAACATCTTCGGGATTTCGGTGCGAAAACTCGCCTCCAGAATGCGCGAGGCCAAGCCGGTGTCTTTACCTGCTGCGCCAGCAGTGAATTCGGCCACCACCGCGCCGATGAGGCTCAGGCCGCCGGCGATCTTCAGCCCGGCAATGAAATACGGCATGGCCGAGGGAATCAGCAAATGCCGCAGCGTTTGCCAGGGTGTGGCGCGGTACAGCAAGAAGAGGTCGCGCAGGTTGTGATCGGCGCTGCGAAGGCCCACCACGGTGTTGGAGAGAATGGGGAAAAACGCCACGATCCAGGCGCACAATAACAAGGCGGCGGCAGTGCTGTCGATGAAGATCAAAATCAAAGGCGCAATCGCCACGATGGGCGTCACCTGCAACACGATGGCGAAGGGGAACAGGCATAACTCCACCCATTTGTTCAATGCAAACAACATGGCCAGTGCGACGCCGCCCACCACCGCCAGCACCAGCGCGCCAAAGGTGATTTTCATCGTGTAGACCCAACTTGTCATGAGAGAACCGAGGTTGTCCCACAAGGTTTTGGCGATCAGCGTTGGCGCGGGCAAGATGTAGTGGGGAATCTGGTTAATGCGAACTGTTAACTCCCATGTTAACAATGCTGCGAAAAATACGATGAAGGGCAGTAGTTTTTGAAGAAATTGCCCCTTGGGTCTCGTGGAATGGACGCTATTAGCTATATTAGTAATAGCATTCACGTCTGATGGAATTGGGACTTTTGCCTCAGACATGGTGTTCTCCGGCTTGCTGCAAGGCCTGTGAGACCTGCACGCACCACTGCGCGTAACGCTCGGTGGTGCGAAAGGCGTCGCTGCGCGGGTAGGGCTCGTCGATGCGCAGGTCGGCAATCACACGGCCGGGGCGCGCCGCCATCACGACGATGCGGTTGCTCAAATACACACTCTCATACACGCTGTGGGTGACAAAAATAGTGGTGAACTGCTGCGCTGTCCACAAGGCAAGCGTGTCGTTGTTCAGTTTAAAGCGCGTCATCTCGTCCAAGGCGGCGAAGGGTTCGTCCATCAGCAGCAGGCGCGGCTCGGTAATCATGGCACGGGCGATGGAGACGCGCATCTTCATGCCGCCGGATAACTCTCGCGGGTAGACCTGGGCGAACTGGCTCAAGCCGACCTTGGCCAGTATCGCGTCGATTTGCGCTTTAACTTTGTCGCGCGACACGCCTTTGAGTTTGAGCGGAAGCCAGACGTTGTCAAAAACCTTGGCCCAGGGCATCAACGTCGGCTCCTGGAAGACGAAGGAGATGTGGTTGGCGTGGTCAGTGGGTTGCTTGTTTTGCGTGTTGTCATTCCACTGGATGCGCCCGCTGGAGACTTCAAGAAGCCCGGCAATCATCTTCAGCGCCGTGCTTTTTCCGCAGCCGGAAGGGCCGAGAAAACTGACGAATTCGCGCTCGCCAATGGCCAGGTTGACACCTTGCAGCGCCAAGGTACCGTTGTCGTAGCGTTTTTCGACGTTTTGCAGCGTCAGCAAGGTCGGGGCAGGCGGGCTCATAGGGGAAAGTGGGGGCTGGGGTTCAAAGTGGACAGCGGCAAATCGCTAACCTCCTGCAGCAGTTTGGCCAGTTGCACACCCGTGGCATCCAGAATCGCCTGACCTTTGGCCGCTGTGGCAATGGACGCGTTGCCCGCCGCGCCCATGGCGTTGTAGTCTTGCACCTGCCAGCCGAGTTTGGCGCTGCTGCCGTTGCCCAAAATCGGGTACTTGGCGGCGCGGTCTTGCGCGGTGGATTTGAAGTCGCGGGCTTGCGCCATGTCGACATACTTTTCACGCAGCGCCAGCATCATCGAGGTTTCCATGTCTCCCGCGTGGATACCAAAGCGGTGCTCTTCGGGAGGGAAGAGGTTCAACACCGCGTCACCCAGCGGCAACGTGTACCAATTGGTGCTGTAAACGATCATGTCATACGCACTGCGCAAGTCGCGCGCCACAATGTCCATCACGCTGACCTGGCCACCGTGGGAATTCAACAAAACCAGCTTTTTGATGCCGGCGCGGGCTACACAGGCGCCGAGTTCCATCCACACGCTGATCAGCGTTTGCGCTGACAAGGTGAGCGTGCCGGGAAACCGGATGTGTTCGTTGCTTTTACCGACTTGCTGCGTGGGCATGAACAAGACCGACAAATCGTCTTTCAGATGGGGCAGGGTGGCCTCAATCACACCGT
>JANOXL010000102.1:0-6478 GCA_031418395.1 Rhodoferax sp.
GCGCCGGGGCCGCCATCGCCCCCACAGAAGCGGCTGCAGTGGCACCGGCTACCCGCAGCACTTGTCGCCTTGTCATGGAATTTGCGCGCATGGATTTCATTCCTTCATCAGTTGTCTGGACTCGAGCTTAACGCCAGGGTGTGCGAAGGGGAATCGGCGCAAACCCGCTGCAAAGAAAAGCGGCAACCCTTCTCAAACCGCTGCCGGTCAAACGCTTACCGATAGGCTGATCACAGGCTTAGTCTGCACCTATCGCCACAGGATTTGGCCTGCGCCCCTCGATGGCCGATTTAAGCAGCGCAGCGCAGCGGTAAACGCCGTGGGCAAACTTGCCGTAGGGCAGCGTCAAAAACAAGGCCATGACGACACCCAGGTGGATCGCCAGCCACAAGCCCATGGCAGAGGTGTCACGCAAGAAAAGCAGGGCCAAGCCGGTGGCGCTGGTTAAAAACAGGAGCGCGATAAAGCCCAAATCCATGGGCTTCTGCGCCGCATCGCCTTGCATCGGGTGGCGCTTGAGGTGCAGCCAAAACAAGCCTGCCGGGCCGATGATCAAGCCCACCCCGCCCACCAGACCCAGCAGCACCGGCAGGCTGCTCATCGCATACGGCGCTGGCTGACCCAGCAGGTAGTGGTACAGCGTAGCCACGTTGGTTGCGGCAAAACACAACAGGAAGCCGTAAAACGTGAGGTGGTGAAAACGCCTGCGCCAGAGTGTCCAGGCGTCGTCTTCGTTGTTGCAGCCCTGGCCCTGGCCGCCGCCCAAGTGGGTCAACGTCAACACGTCACGCGTGGCCTGCGCGGTGGCACCTGCGGGTGTACTTGCGTTTGCATCTGCGGGTGAAATGTCGCGCCAAAACCGGCGACCGCCCATGCCCAGTGCGAGCACCACAAACAGGAACACCGGCCCAAACATGCCGACCAGCAGGTTGTGCGGAAAGATGGCGTAAAAGTTGCCTGCCAGCGGCGCATGCCACAGGCTGCCTTTAAGCGCCATCGCCAGGAGCAGAAAAAGCGCCAGGCCAAAAGCCAGCGCCAATGCCACCACAAGGCCGTTGCGCTGGTACAAGGCGCCGAGAGACGCGGGCCAGGCGTAGTCCGCATAAGTTTGCCCGCGCACCTGCGCCAGGGCTTGCGGCGCGTTCACGGCAAACTCGTGCGGCGGCGCATATTGGCAGGCGTGAAAGCAAGCGCCGCAGTTGTGGCACAGATTCGCCAGGTAGTGAATGTCGGCTTTGGCGAATTCAAGACGGCGCGTCATGGCGGGGAACACCGCGCAATATCCTTCGCAATAACGGCAGGCATTGCAGATTTGCATCTGGCGGGCGACTTCTGCCTCGGGCGCTGTCCGGGCCAAGCCACCTTGGGCCAAGTGCCGCGCTTCGCGTGTCAACGCCTCAAGCTGTTGCATATCCACCCTTGGCTTCTGCGCTTATTTTGTGAGCTGCTTGTGCTGATTTTGCACCGGCTACGCGCCCAAATGCGGTGCCAATGGTCATGCCAACGCCGGCCGTGTAGCCCTTACCGAGCACGTTGCCAGCCATCATTTCTCCGGCCACAAACAGGTTGCGGCTGGCCTGGCCCTTGAAATGCACAGCGCTGGTCTCGTTCGTCTTGAGGCCCAGATAAGTGAAGGTGATGCCGGGTTTGACGGCATAGGCGTAAAAGGGCGCGGTGTCGATGGGCCGCGCCCAATGGGTTTTGGCGGGCGCAAGGCCCTGGGTGTGGCAATCGTCCAGCACGGTATGGTCGAAGTTGCCGGATTGGCAGGCGGCGTTGAACTCTTGGATGGTGTCAAGCAAGGTCGCTTCATCCAGCCCAAGCTGGCGCGCCAAGTCGGCCAGGGTGTCTGCCTTCACGCCCGGGAACACCGGCGGCATGAAGCGGCCCAGGGCTTTCGCGTCGATGATGGAATAGGCCACCTGCCCCGGCTGCTGCGCCACCAGGCGCCCCCAGATGGCATAACGCTTGGGCCAGAAGTCTTCACCTTCGTCATAAAACCGTTTGGCCAGCTTGTTAACGACGACACCCAGCGACACGCAGTCGATGCGCGTGACGATGCCGCCGTCGTACAGAGGCGCGCGTGCGTCGATGGCCACCATGTGCGCCTGTGTGGGGTCGCCAATCGCGTCCGCGCCCGCGTCGATCAGTTGTTTGAGCAACACGCCCTGGTTAAAGCGGGTGCCCCGGATCAAAAAATTGTCTGCCGGCCATTCACCCAGCGCGTTCTGGCCCCAGGCTTCGCGCAGCCAGGCGATATTGGATTCAAAACCACCGGCGGCCAGCACGCAGGTGGTGGCTGTTATACGTTCTCCGTTTTGCAGAATGGCGGCCTGAAATTCACCGCTCTCCAGCTCGACCCGGCTTATCGGTACGTCGTAACGAATTTGCACGCCCAGCCGCTCGGCACTGCGGTAGTAAGCGTTCACCAGCGCCTTGCCGCCACCCATGAAGAAGGCATTGGTGCGGCTCAAATGCAGGGTGCCCGAGAGTGAGGGCTGGAACAACACGCCGTGTTGGCGCATCCAGTCGCGGCAGGTAGCGGACGAACGGATCACCAAGTGCGCCAGTGCCTCGTCGGTTTGCCCACCGGTCACTGTTTTGAGGTCTTGCCAGAATTCCTCTTCGGGGTAAGCCTCAGTGAGCACGTCTTGTGGCGCGTCGTGCATACAACGCAGGTTGCGCGTGTGCATGGAGTTGCCGCCGCGCCATTCGCGTGGGGCGGCTTCGAGCAGCAACACACTCGCCCCCGCCTCGCGCGCCGTCAGGGCGGCGCACAGGGCGGCATTGCCGCCACCGATCACCAAAACATCGACAGCGCTTTGGGTCATGCGGGCGCGACGGGTTATGCCGATTGCCACTGCGGTTGCCATTGATCGATCGTCATCGGCTCATGCGCTGAACACCAGTTGGCTTGTGAGTTGATGCAGGCGCTCCCAAGGCGCAGTCAAATTCTCGAGCACGCTGAAATGGTTTCGACCCGGCACGGTCTCGCAAACCGGCACGATTTTTTTACCCCAGGCTGACTGGATGAGGCGGTTGTGCCGCACGAACTCAGCACTTTCGTTTGCGCCTGCGAAGGCATACAAAGCGCCCTGGCGCGGGCGCGGCATCCAGCCCGGGCTGGCCATTTGCACTTGTTCAGGCGTCAGTCGCAGCGAGTCTTGCAAAAACGGCGTGTGCATGAGGGGCTCCAGGTCGTAGAGACCTGAAATCGACACTGCGCTTTTGACCAGATCGACGGGCAGGCCTTTGGCATATTTTGGCCAGTCACAGGCGAGCAGCATGGCCGCCAAATGCCCACCGGCCGAGTGCCCCACCACCGTGATGCGCTTGGGGTCCCCGCCATACTGCTGCACATTCTTGTAAACCCAGGCCAGCGCCTTGACCATCTGCATCACGATCTGCGGCAGCGTGACCGCCGGGCACAAGGCATAGTTGGGCACCACGACGCACGCGCCTGGGTTCGTGAAGGCCGGTGCAATGAAAGAGTGGTCGGATTTGTCCAGCGACCGCCAATAACCGCCGTGGATAAACACCACCACCGGAGCACCCTTTTTGCGGATGTCCGCGTTCACCGATGCCGGAAACACGTCCAGCTTTTCGGTCGAATCGTTGCCGTAAGGGATGTTGCAGAAGTGGGGATGGGCCTCCCGCGCTTCCTCAGAGGCTTCAGCCCATTGCACCAGGTGATTGGCGTGGTCGGGCACCAGAGCCCGGTTGTTGTACTGGCTGTTCAGCCACTGGGGGTCAAATCGGGTCATTCACGCATCCTGAAAAAAATTCGTTCACATTGGCAAGCAGCATCCTCTGGTTTTTACCTGCCGGGAATTACCGCTTGCAAACTCCTGCATTTTTTAATGACAGGGATAATCGCACACTCATGGCAGTCAAACAGCGTATTGTGGTCGGTTTGAGCGGGGGCGTGGACTCTGCGGTGACCGCCTATTTGCTCAAAAAGCAGGGGCACGATGTCGTCGGCATCTTCATGAAGAACTGGGAGGATGACGATGACAGCGAATATTGTTCGTCCAATGTTGACTTTGTCGACGCTGCGGCAGTCGCCGACGTGGTGGGCATCGAGATCGAACACGTCAATTTTGCAGCTGACTACAAAGACCGCGTCTTCGATGAGTTTCTGCGGGAATACAAGGCGGGGCGCACACCGAATCCGGACATTCTGTGCAATGCCGAAATCAAATTCAAAGCATTTCTGGATCACGCCGTGCGCCTGGGGGCCCAGAAGATCGCCACCGGGCACTATGCGCGGGTGCGGTTGAACCCGCAAACCGGCCTGCACGAATTGCTCAAGGGCCTCGACCCCGGCAAAGACCAGAGCTATTTTTTGCACCGGCTGAACCAGGCGCAGTTGTCCAGAACACTGTTTCCTGTGGGCGAACTTCACAAGACAGAAGTGCGCCGAATTGCCGAAGAGATCGGTTTGCCTAACGCGAAGAAGAAAGATTCGACCGGCATTTGCTTTATCGGCGAACGGCCGTTTCGGGAGTTTCTGAACCGCTACATCGCCAGCGCGCCTGGGCCGATCAAAGACGAAAAAGGGCGTGTGCTGGGCCAGCATGTGGGTCTGAGTTTTTATACGCTGGGCCAACGGCAAGGCATTGGCATCGGCGGCGTGCGCGCGAAGGGCGCTCAGCGCGGCGGCGGCGACCACGCGCCCTGGTTTGTGGCGCGTAAAGACATGGTGGCCAATACCTTGTGGGTGGTGCAGGGGCATGATCACCCTTGGTTGTTGTCATCATCGCTAAATGCCCAAGACGCGAGTTGGGTGGCGGGCCACGCACCGTCCCTGGGCGACTGCGCCTCCAAAAACCGCTACCGGCAGGCCGACGCGCCGACGCATTTGACGGCCTTAGACGGCGCCAACTTTGCCTTGAGCTTTCCCGAGCCGCAATGGGCGGTCACCCCTGGCCAGTCTGCGGTGTTGTACGACGGCGAGGTGTGTCTGGGCGGCGGCGTCATCACTTCGCAAATTCCATGAAGCGCTTGCTTCATCACCACTTTGATGACTGATCGATGAAATCATTTGACGTTGCGATCTTCGGCGCCGGAATCGCCGGCGCGTCGCTGGCCTGGCGCTTGGCCGAACACCTCAGCGTCGCATTGATCGAGCGCGAAAGCCAGCCGGGTTACCACTCGACCGGACGCTCGGCCGCGATGTTCATGGAGAGTTACGGCCCGCCGATGGTGCGGGCGCTGACCCGCGCCAGCCGCAGTTTCTACGAAAGCCCGCCCGCCGGTTTCACCACTTCCCCCATCGTCACGCCGCGCGGTGCCCTGTACCTGGCTTCTATCGGGCAGCAGTCGCAATTGGATGCAACCCGTGCCGAACTGGCCCCCACCTGCCCGAACCTGCAGTCCCTGAACGCAGTGCAGACGCTGGCGCTGGTACCCTGCCTGAGGCCTGAGAAAGTGCTGGCCTCGCTCTTGGACCCGGACGCCATGGACCTGGATGTTCACGCGCTGCACCAGGGCTTCTTGCGCGGCTTTCGTCAGCTCGGAAAACTGCACGGCACTGATCTCACCAACAGCACCAACCTGACCCAGGCACGGCACGACGGGCAGCGTTGGCACTTGCAGTTTGCTGATGGCACCACCCTGCAGGCCCGCACCGTTGTCAATGCCACGGGCGCTTGGGCCGATGAATTTGCGGCCTTGTTCGGTGCCGCGCCGATTGGCCTGGTGCCGCACCGTCGCAGCGCCTTCACCTTCAAAGGCCCAGATGGCCTGGATGTATCCGCCTGGCCGGTGGTGTCGGATCTGGCAGAAACCTATTATTTCAAGCCTGACGCGGGCCAGTTTCTGGGCTCCCCCGCCAATGCCGATGCGACCCACCCCCACGACGTGGTGCCTGAAGAGCTGGACATCGCCAAAGGCATTCATGCCATTGAAGAGGCCACCACCTTGCAGATTCGACGCCCGACCAGCACCTGGGCCGGTCTGCGTTCTTTTGTGCCCGACGGCGAACTGGTGATTGGTTTTGACGGCGCGGTGCCCGGCTTTTTCTGGCTGGCGGCGCAAGGCGGTTATGGCATCCAGAGCGCCGCGGGTGCCAGTGCGCTGGCCGACGCACTGATCAGGCGTGTTGCGCTGCCCGACGCCTTGCAGCGCGAAGGGGTGGATGCGCGGGTGGTGTCGCCCGCCCGGCTTCGTTAACCCATGACTTATTCCTTTTCTAAATCATTCGTGAAATAGGCGTACCGACGAAGACAGTGCTCAAGCACGGCTAGGAGGTACAACGACGTTCACGGATGATTCAGGAATGGAATTATTTGGCAAACAAGGCGCTCAAGTCCTTGAACGACTTGAACTCCAGCGCATTGCCGCTGGGGTCGAGAAAAAACATGGTGGCCTGCTCGCCCACTTCGCCGGCAAAACGCACGTAGGGCTTGATGATGAACTCAACACCTGCCGCACCCAAACGCTCGGCCATGGCCTGCCAGTCGGCCATGGGCAACAC
>JANOXL010000103.1:0-13974 GCA_031418395.1 Rhodoferax sp.
CAAACACATGATCGCGGCGGGCAGCTACATCAAGGGCGCCAAAGTCAATGTACTGGGTCTGACTTTCAAGGAGAACTGCGGCGATTTGCGTAACTCCAAAGTGATTGACATCATCAACGAGCTGAAAACCTATGGCGTCGAAGTGTTTGTCACCGACCCGCAGGCCGAGTCGGAAGAGGCGGTGCATGAATACGGCGTGCCCCTCTTGCCCTGGGACGACTTGCCTCGGGCCGACGCCATCGTTGCGGCGGTGGCGCACAAGGAGTTTGCCGCGCTTTCCATGGAAGACTTTGGCAAAAAGCTGGTTAAAGGCGGCGCATTTATTGACGTCAAGGCGGCTTTTGACCGCAAGGCGATTTTGGAGGCCGGCTACAAGCTCTGGCGTTTGTAAGTCTGCGGCACCTTGGGGCGGCCCCTGCGTTGTGCCTTCGCCGGTGGCCGTGTGGCTGGGTAGGCGTCGCAGTCGTAGCTGAAGCTCAAGCTGATATTTATTAACACCCATGTTAACAAACAACTGTCAAATCGCGGATAGGCAATTTTTTTGAAAAAATGGGGTCCTAGGTCTCATGAAATTTTTATATAAAGCTATAATAATAGTAGCAAAAGAATGGGTAATAAAAGGTACTTGAAAATGCCCTTGTTGCGATTGTCACGGCCCGAAATCGATAAAGCGGCCAGCCAGCCGTGTCCGGTGCTTTCAACGTTTTCTTCTTGACCCCGGCTTGTTATCCAAGCATTCAGATGCCACCAGATCCCCGCCCGCTCATCCTGCACGTGATGTATCGTTTCGATACAGGCGGACTCGAAAATGGCGTGGTCAATCTCATCAATCACATGCCGCACGAGGCGTTTCGGCATGCCGTGCTGGCCTTGACGGAGATCACCGATTTTCGCGAACGCATCAAACGCTCTGACGTTGAATACTTTGCATTGGCCAAACCGCCTGGGCACGGCATGTGGCAGTACCCCAAGCTGCTGAGCCTTTTTCGCAAGCTGCGTCCCAGCATCGTCCACACCCGGAATTTGGCGGCGCTCGAAGCGCAGGCGCCCGCTTGGGCTGCCGGTGTGCCGATCCGAATCCACGGAGAACATGGTCGCGACGTGGGTGATCTGGATGGCAGCAATCTTGCCATGCAACGCGTGCGCCGCCTGTACCGCCCGTTCGTCCATCATTACATTGCGCTGTCGCGGGATTTGGCTGATTACGTGCAAACAAAAGTGCGAGTCGAGCGCAATGCCATTACACAGGCCTACAACGGCGTTGATATCCAACACTTTTCACCCGGCGTGGCTGGCCAACAACCGATTGAAGGATGCCCATTTCAGCCAGGGCAGCATTTCCTGGTGGGCACTGTGGGTCGCATGCAAACCGCCAAGGATCAGCCCATGCTGGCGCGTGCATTCGTAAAGGCTATCGCGATGGCGCCCGAGCTGGCAGACCGGCTGCGCCTGGTGATGGTGGGCGACGGGCCGCTGCTCACGCAAGTGCATGCCGAGCTGGACGCGGCAGGCTTACAGCACCTGGCGTGGTTGCCCGGCGAGCGCAACGACGTTGCCGATGTCATGCGCGGGCTCAATTTGTTCGCCTTGCCCTCGTTGGCCGAAGGTATCTCCAACACCATCTTGGAAGCGATGGCGTGCGGCTTGCCTGTTGTGGCCACGGCGGTGGGCGGCAATGCAGACCTGGTGCAGGAGGGTGTCACCGGTTTTATCGTGCCACCTGGGGACCCGGCAGGCATGGCGGCCAAACTGGTGGAATTGGCAAAAAACGCCGAAATTTCCCAAAATTTGGGGGCCGTTGGCCGCGCGCGTGTCACATCCACGTTTAGCATGCACGCCATGGTGAAAACTTATCAGGACGTCTACGAGCGTCAACTCCGAGATAGAGGAGGCTGGGGCGGCCATTTTGCCCTCTCAGCCTGATAATCAAAGTCACCATAATTTCCATCACAATCGACTGACACCAACACGCCAACACCATGTGCGGAATCACTGGAATTTTTGATACCCGAGGCCAGCGCGAGATCAATCGCGAGGTGTTGCAGCGCATGAATGACTCGCAGTGGCATCGTGGACCCGATGAAGGTAGCCTTCACCTGGAGCCAGGGGTCGGCTTGGGGCATCGACGCCTTTCTATCATCGACATTGCGACCGGCCAGCAGCCCCTGTTCAATGAAGATGGTTCGGTGGTGGTGGTTTTCAATGGTGAAATCTATAACTACCAGGAGCTAATCCCCCAGTTGCAGGCTTTGGGGCATGTATTTCATACCAAAAGCGACACGGAATGCATCGTGCATGCCTGGGAGTCTTGGGGCGAAGACTGTGTCAAACGATTTCGCGGCATGTTTGCTTTTGCGTTGTGGGATCGGAATCAGCAAACCTTTTTCATGGCGCGCGACCGCATGGGTGTCAAACCGATGTATTACGCGCTACTCGATGACGGCACGCTTATATTTGGTTCTGAGCTTAAATCGGTGTTGGCACACGGTGGATTGCGTCGCGAAATTGACCCCTTGGCCGTCGAAGAGTATTTTGCGCTGGGCTACGTTGCCGAACCCAGGACGATTTTCAAACAGGCACTGAAGTTGCCTCCAGGTCATAGTTTGGCGATTCGGCGAGGCCAGACGGTCGGCGCACCGAAGGAATATTGGGATGTACGTTTCAGCCTGGACAACCCGATCAGCAGCGAGGAGGCTCAACTTGAGTTGGTGCGGCGCCTCAAGGAATCTGTCAAGCTTCGCATGATTGCCGAAGTACCTTTGGGTGCTTTCCTGTCGGGCGGTGTAGATAGCAGTGCCGTGGTCGCCACTATGGCCGGGCTAAGTACAGAGCCGGTGAACACCTGCTCTATCGCATTTGACGACCCGGCCTTCAATGAATCCGAATTTGCCCAAAAGGTGGCGGACCGGTATAAAACCAACCATCGGGTTGAAACCGTGGTTAGCGATGACTTTGACCTGATCGACACTCTGGCCACCCTTTACGACGAGCCCTATGCAGACAGCTCGGCCATTCCCACTTACCGGGTATGCCAGCTTGCGCGCAAACACGTGACAGTGGCTTTGTCGGGCGATGGTGGCGACGAAGCCCTGGGTGGCTACCGTCGCTACCGCATGCATCTAATGGAAGAAAGTATGCGCTCGCGTCTGCCGCATGCCGTCCGAAACACGGTGTTTGGCACACTAGGACGCCTGTATCCAAAGGCGGATTGGGCGCCCCGAATGTTTCGGGCCAAAACCACGTTTGAGGGCCTGGCACGCAGCTCAGTGGAGGCCTATTTCCATTCCGTATCCATTTTGCGCGACCCGATGCGCGAGGCGTTGTTCAGCGCCAAATTCAAATCGGAATTGGCGAGCTACAGCGCATTCGAAGTTTTCAACCGTCATGCCGTCAAAGCAGACACGCAAGACCCGCTCGCGCTCATTCAGTATCTGGATTTGAAGACTTACCTAGTCGGTGATATCAACACCAAAGTTGATCGGGCGAGCATGGCGCATTCGCTTGAAGTGCGCGAGCCCTTAATGGATCACGAGCTGATCGAATGGCTGGCAAGCCTGCCATCGTCCCACAAGATTAAGGGGCAGGAAGGCAAATACATCTTCAAGAAATCCATGGAGCCGCATTTGCCCAGCGACGTTTTGTATCGCCCGAAAATGGGGTTTTCGGTACCGCTGGCGCGTTGGTTTCGCGGCCCTTTGCGCCAGCGTGTGCGCGATGCCGTGTTGGGTGAGCGACTGGCCAGCACCGGTTGGTTCAATCCGGGCTATCTGCGCCAATTGGTCGATGACCACCAGTCGGGAACCAGTGACTATAGCGCGCCCTTGTGGACGTTGCTGATGTTTGAAGCCTTTCTGCGTCAGGTAGTAGACGCCAGCGGCCAGTCGGGCGGTCCCGCTGCCACCCAAGAACTCGCAGTTGCTGGCGTATGAGCTTGAAAGTATTGCACATCCTGGATCATTCGATCCCGCTGCACAGCGGCTACACCTTTCGGACACTTTCCATCTTGCGGGAGCAGCGCAAGCTCGGCTTGCAGACCTTTCATCTGACCAGCCCCAAGCATCTCGGGTCGACGCAAGCGCAGGAGGATGTAGACGGTTGGCATTTTTACCGGTCTGCAGCGCCTGCCGGGGGCACACTTCCTGGTCTCGGTCAATTAGCGTTGATGCAGACGCTGGAGCGCCGCCTACTGGAAGTCGCGCAGACCGTGCGGCCTGATATCCTGCACGCGCATTCGCCTGTGCTCAACGCGATCCCTGCCTTAAAGGTGGGCAAACGGCTTGGGATTCCGGTAGTGTATGAAATCCGGGCCTTTTGGGAAGATGCGGCGGTCGATCACGGCACCACTTCAGAGGGCAGTTTGCGCTACCGCATGACACGCTGGCTGGAGACCAGGGCGATCAAACGTGCCGCGCATGTATTCACGATTTGTGAAGGCTTGCGCGCCGATATTGCCCAGCGCGGTATACCCGCCGACAAAGTCACGGTGATTCCAAATGCCGTCGATATCGAATCTTTCGAACCAGGTGGGCAGCCTGACCCGATCCTCAAGAAGACACTCGGACTTGATGGTGCTACCGTGGTTGGTTTTATTGGTTCGTTCTATGCTTACGAAGGCCTGGATTTGCTGCTCAGCGCGCTGCCTGGCATTCTCGCTCAGCGCCCCGAAGTCCGCCTGCTTTTGGTCGGAGGCGGGCCGCAAGACGAGGCGCTCAAGGCGCAAGCCCGCCAAATGGGAATTGCCGACAAGGTCGTTTTTACCGGCCGAGTCCATCACTCTGAGGTGCATCGCTACTACGACCTCGTTGACGTGCTGGCGTATCCCCGCCATTCAATGCGTTTGACGGAGCTCGTGACTCCGCTGAAACCGCTTGAAGCCATGGCCCAGGGGCGGCTTTTGGTGGCCTCGGATGTGGGTGGACACAAAGAATTGATTCGCCATGGCCAGACCGGCATGTTGTTCAAGGCGGGCAGTACCGAAGCGCTGACGCAGACCCTGGTGTCGCTTCTGGCCGAGAAGGACAGCTGGCCCGCCATGCGTGAAGCTGGCCGCCGGTTTGTGGAAACCCAGAGAAACTGGACGGCTAGCGTTGCCAACTATCCCGGCGTTTATTCAACGCTGGTGGCGCGGGCATGACATTCTCCGGGCTCCACGGCTTACGCGTGGGCTTGATTGGTCCGCTGCCGCCGCCTTCGGGCGGCATGGCCAACCAGACCCGTCAACTCGCTGAGTTGTTGTCAGAGGGTGGCGCAAAAGTTACGCTGGTTCAGATCAATGCGCCCTATCGGCCCTCATGGGCAGCGCACGTGCCTGTTGTACGTTCATTTTTTCGACTTGTTCCGTACTTGCTGTCCCTTTGGCAGGCTGCGGGGAGGGTGGACGTTTTTCACATCATGGCCAATTCCGGTTGGTCCTGGCATCTCTTCGCCGCACCGGCCGTTTGGATTGGACGTCTGCGCAGAGTCGCGGTGGTCGTAAATTACCGAGGTGGTGAGGCAGGTGAATTCCTTGCCTCGTCCAGCAAACTTGTCAGCTTCACGATGCGTCGAGCGTGTGCTTTGGTCGTGCCGTCCGGATTCTTGAAGGGCGTGTTTTCTGGTTTCGGTATGGCGTCAGAAGTCGTTCCCAACATCATCGACCTCAGCCGATTTTATCCGCGTGCGCTGGATCGCCAGGGCAGCCTGCATCTGCTGGTGGCCAGAAACCTGGAGCGCCTTTACGACAACGAAACCGCCATCCGGGCGTTCGAGATTGTCCGGATAAAGTATCCTCAAGCAAGACTCAGCATCGCTGGCAGTGGCCCCGACGAACAGCGACTGCGGCAATTCGTGCGCGATCGCGGGATCGAAAATTCCGTGCGCTTCGCCGGGCGCCTAGAGCGTGATGCGATGGCCGAGCTATACCGCAGTGCCGACATCATGCTCAACCCTAGTTTGGCCGACAACATGCCCAACTCTGTCCTGGAGGCATGGTCCAGTGGTTTGCCAGTGGTCAGCACCAATGTCGGCGGCATTCCTTATATGGCGCAAGATGGGCTTAATGCCTCTCTGGTACCGCCCTCCGATCCTGTTGCGATGGCCACGGCCTGCCTGCAATTGTTGTCGGATGACGCTTGCTGGCGCCAACGTGCGCAGGCGGGCCTGCGTGAGGCACAACGCTACACTTGGGCCAGCGTGCAGCCGGTTCTGGTAGATGTATATCGACGTGTCAATGCGCTGAACATCGGAATGTGACATGGGTTTGTATACTGCCTTAGTTTCCAGTTTCCTGTTCCCGGTTCATGAGCGTCTCAAGCGGCATGACACAGTCGCATTGCGCCACCAGATGGAAGAGGCACAGTGGTGGTCGGCTGAACGCCTGGCCGAATTCCAGATTCAGCGGCTGCGTGATTTGCTGAAAAATATTGGCCAAAATGTGCCTTATTACCGGGAGATGTTTGCCAAAAATGCCTTTGATCCTTTGAGTGTCAAAAGCATCATCGACCTTCAGCGATTGCCCTTTCTAACCAAGTCCATTATTCGGGCTAATACCGAAGCGCTCAAGCATATCAATGCCCAAGGCCTCACGCGATTCAACACCGGCGGCTCCTCAGGCGAGCCACTGATCTTCTTTATTGGAAATAATCGTGTCAGCCATGACGTAGCAGCCAAATGGCGCGCTACGCGCTGGTGGGATGTGGATATTGGCGACCCCGAGATCGTGGTTTGGGGATCTCCCATCGAACTGGGCAAACAAGACGTTGTCAAACATTGGCGTGACAAACTGCTGCGCACCCAGCTTCTACCCGCGTTTGCGATGTCTGAGGTCAAGCTTGATGGCTTTTTGGACACCATCCGCCAGGTCAAGCCTCGCATGCTTTTTGGTTATCCATCGGCACTTTCACACATCGCCAAACATGCCCAGAAACGCGGGCAAAAAATGAACGACCTGGGCATCAAGGTTGCCTTCGTCACCTCTGAGCGGCTATATGACGACCAGCGCGCGGTGATCGGCGAGGTGTTTGGGTGCCGAGTTGCCAATGGCTACGGCGGTCGCGATGCCGGGTTCATTGCTCACGAGTGTCCCTCTGGAAACATGCATCTCACTGCAGATGACATCTTGGTGGAAATTGTGAACGAAGAGGGTCGCACGCAGCCTGCCGGTGTGGCGGGCGAGATCGTCGTCACCCATCTGTCCACCCATGACTTTCCGTTCGTTCGTTATCGCACTGGCGATGTCGGCGTGCTTGGGACGACACTTTGTTCCTGCGGGCGTGGGCTCCCCGTGTTACAGGAAATTCAAGGACGTAGCACGGATTTTGTCGTTGCCGCTGATGGGACTGTGTTGCATGGCTTGGCGCTCATTTACATATTGAGGGATTTGACGGGCGTAAGTTCTTTTAAAGTGATTCAGGAGTCTATTCAATTGACGCGGGTTTTATTGGTCACAGACCCGTCGTTCAATGACGAGTCCCTGTTGAGCGTAGAGCATGGGTTCAAGCAGCGATTGGGGCAAACAGTCACCATCATCGTGGAACGGGTAGATACGATTCCGGCTGAAAAATCCGGCAAATTCCGCTATATCGTCAGTCATGCGTGACCTGATCCTCATCGTCATTGTGGTCGCGGGGTGCTTGGCCGCGCTCAAGCGCCCCTGGATCGGCGTGATGTTGTGGACCTGGCTGAGCCTGATGAATCCCCACCGTTATACCTATGGGATTGCACTGACAGCACCGTTGGCCGCAATGGCGGCGGCCTGTCTTTTGATGGGTTTCTTGATTTCGAAAGAGAAGACGTCTCCCTTCAAGGGGCGTCCGGTCACCTATTTTGTTTTGTTTATCGTCTGGATAACCTTTTCCTGGCTGCTCGGAGTCGATGTCATCCACGATTACGAGCAGTGGAAGAAGGTGATGAAAATTAACGGAATGCTTCTGATAGCCCTGATGATTCTGCGAAGCAAGCGCGACATATTTGCACTTATCTGGGTTAGCGCGATGTCTTTGGCGGTATTGGGTGCGAAAGGTGGACTTTTTACACTGTTAACAGGTGGTTCAGAGCGGGTATGGGGCCCGCCGGGCACTTTCATTGGCGATAACAATGAGTTTGCATTGGCTTTGGTGATGGTGATACCCTTCTTGAGATTTCTGCAATTGCAGGTTTTAAATGTGTGGGGAAAACGGGCACTTATGGGATTGATGCTCTTGTGTGCCGTGGCGGCCCTCGGATCTCAATCCCGGGGTGCACTATTGGCGATTTCTGCGATGTCGGCCACTTTGTGGTGGCGTGGCACCCACAAGATTCAAACTGCAATTTTTTTACTGGTGATGGCAGTTCCAATTGTCGTGTTCATGCCCGACTCGTGGAGCAGCCGAATGTCCACAATTCAAACCTACAACACCGACGAGTCGGCGATGGGGCGCATCAACGCATGGTGGCAAGCGTGGAACATTGCACAGAGTTATTTGACGGGGGTCGGGTTCAATCCTGCAACTGCGGAGTTGTATGCCAGGTTCGCTCCCAATCCCGATATGGTTTTGGCTGCGCACAGTATCTATTTTCAAGTGATGGGCAATCACGGATTTGTAGGACTATTGATTTTCCTGTGCATCTGGTTTTCGACGTGGTTCATGGCATCGAGCCTGAGAAATCAAAAGAAACCGTTACCGCAAACACAGTGGTGCGCCGATCTTGGCTCCATGTGCCAAGTGTCCTTGGTGGGCTACGCCATCGGAGGCGCTTTCCTTAGTTTGGCCTACTTTGATTTTCCCTATATCGTCATGGTCGTAGTAGTGCTAAGCAAACATTGGCTCGAAAAAGAGTCCTGGAAGCAGGAGCCGACGCCCACGAAAAAGTGGTGGGAATTGCCTGGTCTGGCGTTGAAATAGGGAGCCGCCTCACGATGTTGCAAACGCTTTTTTCTTGGGCGTCCTCCAAGGGCACTAAGGCGCGACTAACGGTTCTGATTTTCCACCGGGTTTTGCCTGCGCCAGATCCACTGTTGGCCCGCACGATTCACGCCGGGCAATTTGAACAAATCTGTTCGTGGATGCGGGCATGGTTCAACGTGATCCCGCTGGACGACGCGGTGGAGCGCCTCAAAAGCGGGACACTTCCATCAAGATCGGCATGTATTACCTTTGACGACGGTTATGCCGACAATTACCACGTGGCCATGCCGATTCTTTCGCGGCTGGGGTTGACGGCCACTTTTTTTATTTCCACTGGATTTCTCGACGGTGGGCGGATGTGGAACGACACAGTCATAGAAAGCGTGCGCTTGTGCAAATTGCCAGAACTGGATTTAACGCCGTTGGGGTTGGACAGTTATCCACTGGCTTCATGGGCGGATCGTCGCCAGGCTGTTTCCAGCATCATTCAAAAAATCAAATACTTGCCGATTGAGGAGCGACGCGGTTTGACCGAGTCCATCGCACAAATCGCCAAAGTGGCTTTGCCAGCTGACTTGATGATGACATCAAAAGAGGTTCTTGCCATGCGTCAAGCCGGGATGCAAATCGGTGCGCATACGGTTTCACATCCTATTTTGACCAAAACGACGCAGGAGCAGGCACAGCAAGAAATTCTAGGCAGCAAGGCTCGACTCGAAGAAATTTTGGGCGAACGGATCGGACTGTTTGCCTACCCCAACGGCAAACCTGCGGAAGATTATTCGCCGGACAATGTAGCGCTTGTCCGCTCGCTGGACTTTGATGCGGCGGTTAGCACGGCTTGGGGCACGACAAGGCAGGGCGACGATATTTTTCAAATTCGGCGATTTTCGCCCTGGGATACCACCAAAACGCGCTTTGGATTCCGCTTATTAGGCAACCTGCTTCGGCGCAGCTGAGTCAGACGCTTTGCGATGAAATCGTGGCGCCACGGCCACGAGCAATAAGACCATCAGCATCCTGGGCGCGTCGATCTGGGTATCCAGCATTCCCCCGACTACAAATCCGCAAGCCGCGGCAAGTCCTGCGGCAGCAAATAAGTCTCCACCACGGGTTGCTTTCCAACTGCGATAGGCAGACAAGCCCAAAAACAGGATCATCGCAACCAGACCCAGCGCGCCGCTGTCAAACAAAGTCTGAACAAACAAATTGTGGGTGCGCCAATGAGCGTGCAGGGTGCCTGCAATTGAAAAATACCAATGGTCAAGTCCATGTGCGAAGTCGCCATTGCGCAGCAGATTGACATTGTCCAGGGAGATCAGGCGCAAGTTGTCCAAATCGACGGCGCTTTTCCCCGTGGTGTGTGAAAGCGAAAGTTTGACGGGGCGCAAGGTGTGGGGAGGTGAATGTGGCCATTTGGAGAGATCGATGTTTAACTCGACTCGTTGCCAACTATCGGGTTGGGCCCCCAATGTGATGGCAGGATTCACGCAGTCGGCTGACGTAAGCAACCACTTTTCGCAAATGTAAATCCCAACTTTGGCGTTGGGCTGTGCAGATCGCGCGTCGAAGCTCAGCACGTATTTTTCACCTGCACTGACCGCCACGAATTGCTCGACACCGATGGCGTCGCCCGGTGCCAACCTGAGAAAAACGTTGGCAACGTCGTCGGATTTTTCATGTTCCAGCTGGTAAGTTGCCACTTTGGGATGCAGTTCACTACGCCAATATTTGGTTTCCGGAAAACGTCCCAATCCCATGCCAATAACGGACGTCAGCAAATCGGGGTCGCGCATTTTCAGTGCATCAGACCAATGGCTTGTGCGAAAGGCCCAATCGGTTTGCACTTGGGCGAGCCTCGACTGGAAAAAATCTCCCCTCAATGCGGGTAGGGCCACCAGGCCCATGGCGACGGTCATCAGCAGCAAACCAATGGAATTTCGCAGGAGTTTTTTTCCTGAACTTTGCAATACAAGAGCCAGCGAAACGACCAAGACAGACACAGCAAATGACAAATAGCCGCCCCGCGAAAAAGTCACGACGAGTGCATAGGCGCTCAGAAGGGCCAACGACAGGCCCAAAATTTTCCCCGGCCAGCCTGTCCGTTCAAAGGTGAGCCAGATAAGAAATGGCATCGCTGCTGCGATAAAACAGTCTGCATAGGCGCCGCCGGTGTGTGTGGCTGCAAAAGAGCCGGTGACACGGTAGCCATCGCTGAAATTCAAAAAACCGGGAAACGCCACACGTTCCCAGACAATCCACGCTACTGCCAAGCCCAAGCCGATCGTCATGCCCCAGGCAAAATGGCGACGCAGGTCAACGCCGGAGGCCAGCAAGCGCTGGCCCAAGCGCCACAACAACCATGCCCACAAAGCGCCCTTGAAAATGCGCAGAGCGTTGTAATGGCTGAAATAATTGTTGAAAGCGTTGAGGTCGGGCACGGAAAACGGCCATAAACCCTTGAGCAAAGCGATGCAAAATGCCGCCCCAAGCAGCCCGGTCGCGACCGAGAACAGTGGATCATTTGGGGCTCTGCTTGAGCGCGCAACGCTGCTGGGCGGCGAGCGAACGGACACATCCATACCGGCACTTGCCGATTCGTTCGTCTTGTCCCGGATAGAGCTTGCATGGCCACTTCGTCCCCGCCCTGACCTGGCGTGTGAAGGGGGCACCCGCACCCACGCCACTGACACCACGGCGAGCACTAACGCGTCAAATTCGTCGAAAAAGAATCGTCCGCTCCAAGGCGCTAGGTCAAATACAGGCAAGGCCGCAGGAATAATCGCAAATGCCCAAGCTGGACGCCACCAGACGGTAATGCAACTGAAAATCAATACGACGGCCACCAGCCATTGCAGTGCCGGAAATTTCCACAACCACACGCCCACACCTGCGAGACAAACTGCCATGGCAAAACGAGCCCAAACAGAACTGCGTTGGGCACTCAAGCCAGTTTGATTGGTTCGGCCCAGATGCTTGGTGGTTTGGGCTTCTTTGCTGACCGGGGCCGCGGCAAGGAATTCAGCGGCGCCATCACGGGCAGATGCCATAAGGGGCATCACACGAGCAGGCGAGCGATCACGCGCGAACAATGCCAACACACTTGCCACGACCCACGCTCCCGCGACTGCAATCAAAGCGTTGGTCGGATCCGGGTGCGCGCCCTGGATGAACAACTTCCCGGTTTCAACCGTGAACGAGACAACGAGGGCCATCAAAATCGCCCAGCGCGGGTGCCATCTCATCGCCCAGGTCAGCACACCGATAGGCGCGTACGACATAAATACCGATGCCAGGCTAAACAGTGCAATCGCCTCGGTGGTGTAGTAGTGGTAATAGAACGGCATGAAATTGACGCGCGCCAGCTGCGTTTGGGCATCGTCAGCACCTTGCCATTTGCCGCCAAACCAGCCGTTGACCTGCAGCAACAGGAGTCCGTACACCGGCGCCAATAGCAGACCCACTCGGCGCACGGCTGCGGCGAGATCGTCTAGCGAATGGTGGGCCGCATAGCGATTTAAATACCGTACCAGCGCGACGCCTGCCCAAACACCAGCGGCACGCGTCAGGATTGAGAGGCCTTGGGAGGTTCCTGTGGCAATGAAAAATTGCGCAAATTCAATGCCTGCGCCCAGCGCCAGGCCCGAAAACACGGCTAGAGCATAGTGATTACCCAAGCGCCTGGACAGTCGCGCCAACAGCAGGCCAAAGGGGATGGTCAGCACCACTTCTGCGGCAAGTTTGATCAGAGTGAGGCTCCAGCGCGGGTCCTTCCCGGCCAGCAGCCAGCCCCAGTTGTCAGAGCTGAGCTTGGCAGAGAGTTCTTTGGCTGAGATCAGAAAGTCAAACGGAAACAGTGCAAAAGCCAAGTAGGCCACCACATAGGCGTCCAGGCCCAAAACCGACAATCGCCGCGTGTCGCTCAAAAACGATTGCAGCAGCGCTGCAAACCATTTACCCCCATACGCACAGGCCGTGATACCGACTACGCTGCCAATACACTCGGCAATCAAGTCGTTCAAGGACACTGTTCGCGGCGGGAAGAAAATCTGGGTGAATTCGACGGACACCGCCAGAGCCACACAAAACACTGCAGCGCCAAAATACAGCAGGGGGCGCCACACTCGATGGAACACGCTGGCGAGCAAAAATACCGTGAGGAAGCCCACCGGGACATACAACACCCCATTAGCGACCCAATCAGCGCGCGACTCGATGCCCAGCTTCAAATAGGGAATGCGGCCAAACGCAGCCCACGCATCCGCCAACGGCCTGGCCTTGTATTGCAATGGCACCAGACTGCCATACACCACAAAAAAAACGTAACCCAGCCACATGAACAGAGGCAGGCTAGACTGAGCGGCGGTAGAAGGTTTCAATTCCAGTAGCGAAGGTTGAGCAACATTCAGAAGCACGCGGCAACAGCTTGCCCACCCGTTGCGGTGCTCAAACAGTGTACGGGAGAAGTTAAGCTGGCGCGTGTGTTTGGCGGCAAAGTTGGGCTATTTAAAATTCATTTTGAATTAAAAATTGATATGAAAATAGTCTAATATATATATAAAACAATAGCAACAAAATTAATTTTTACCAGACCTAATGTCGATTAATTTTGTGAAATATTTAGCAACAATATTTATTCTGTTGATCAGGCCGCAGCGTAGCGGCGCACGGTCTGTCGGCGGGGCGGTGACATCCTGTGGCGGACGCCATGGCAGTGCGCAAACGCTGAGTCTGGCAGGCGCACTTTGTCCAACGGGTCAGTTTGTTCCATTGGGCTCGCTGTGGTCGATGCCATGAACCGTCGCCAATTTGGCTTGTCTGGTGTGCCGCTGCTTGTGGGCATGGCGTCAGACGCGCAGGCGCAGATCAAAACCGGTGACGCGGCACGGGCGTCGACCATCCTGCGCGTGGGTGCGCGCCGCGACATTCAAACCCTGGGCGAGGCGGCGCGCCTGGCACCGGCGGGCAGCGTGATTGAAGTTGATGCGGGCAACTACGAAGGCGACGTCGCCGTCTGGGAGCGTGATCAACTTCAACTGCGGGCGGTGGGCGGGCGCGTGCGTCTGCGGGCGGCGGGCCTGGCCGCTGAAGGCAAGGCGATTTGGGTCGT
>JANOXL010000104.1:0-19665 GCA_031418395.1 Rhodoferax sp.
GCCCGCGTAGGCGCCTGCGGTGAGCAGGTCGCGGCTGGCACCGTGGGTGAAGGCGGGCAGAGCGCAGACCGGGCACAGGATGATGTCAAACGGGCCACCGGGCGCGCTTCGCAAAGCGTCAGAAAAGCGTTTTTCGTAAGCCGCTTGCGCAGCGGTCACATCCCAAAAATGCAGCGCGGAGTAATCGCCAAATGGCGCCAGGGTGGTGGCCATCGAGCGCTGGCCAAATGCCCCGAGCAGGCCGCGCAGCGCCCGAATGCCCCAGCGCGGCAACAGGGTGAGCAACATCAGTTGTTTGATCTGCGGCGTCTGCCTGCCTTTGCCAAAAACGCGCTTCATGGTGCCCATGCCGTCGCCGCCCAAAATGCCGTAGAGCACACCCAGCGCCTGGGGTGCGTCAGGCGGCTGCCATGCATTCACCTGCGCGCCGGCGGCTCGCAACATGTCGGCAGCCTCGCGCACGGCCCGCGCGGCGGCGGGTGCGGGTGTGAAGGTGCCATCGTCGGTATAGAAGGCGATACGTAAGTCACTTACCTTGATGGCGCTGTAGTCGCCCAATGGTTTGCCCGGTTCGCCTTCTGGCGTTGTGCCGTTCAGCACTTTGAGACCCAAGGCTACATCGGCGACAAAAGGTGCCATCGGACCCACCTGCGAGCGCACCGTGCGCTGGCCGCTGGGCAAGACGGTGCCGATGTCGTCACAACGTCCGGTCGTCGGCTTGATGCCGGTGATGCCGCAAAAATTGGCCGGCACACGGATACTGCCGCCGATGTCGTTGCCCAAGCCCAGGGGCGACGCACCCGCTGCCACGAGCGCACCTTCGCCACCGCTGGAGCCGCCAGGCGTGCGCGCCAGGTTGTGCGGGTTGTTGGCGCGGCCATACACCGGGTTGTCGCTTTCGTAATAAAACAGAAGTTGCGGCACATTGCTTTTGGCAATTGGAATGGCACCGGCGGCGCGCAGCCGGGCCACGTAAATGTCTTCTTCATCCGCACGGTGCTCGCGGCGCGATTCGAGTCCGAACGTGGAAGGCAAGCCCGGCATGTCGAAACATTCTTTGATCGTCACCGGCACACCATGCAGAGGCCCCAGCGCCTCGCCGCGCTGTTGCTTCGCGTCGGCCTCGCGCGCGGCAGCGCGGGCGCTGGCAAACAAGTCGATCACCATCGCGTTCAGTGCTGGGTTGACGCGCTGGAGCTGGGCAATATGCTGCTCGACCGCCTCGACGGCGCTGACCTCACCGCAGGCGATGAGTGCGGCGATACGGGCTGCGCCCAAGTGGATCACGTTGATTGGCATATCAGATGGGCTCGCAAAATGGGTTGCAAGGTGGGTTGCAAAGTGAGATACAAAAGACGACGCATCATAGGACGCACGGCCCGAAGTTTCACGAAATTTACCCTGTCGCGAAGGCCCGTTTGCATTTTTCTGACGCGTAACTTACATTTGATGGACCCTCTTCTTACCCCGTTCTTGGCCCCGTTTGACACCCGCCCGGAGGTTCCATGCCCACCTGGATCGACAAATTTCTGCCCATCGATGAGCTGCAACGCATCAAACAATGGCAGGTGGCGCACCGCCCGGGCCACGAGCTGGAATACCAAACCTGGGATCTGATCTTGACGCTATGGGTCATGGGCTGCGCGGGTTGGCTGATCCTGCTACCGCTGGATTTGCTGTGGGCTGCGCCCTTGTGTTTGCTGGGCAGCAACGCGCCGCGCCTGTACGTGCGCTGGCGCAGGGCGGCCCACCAGCAGCAGCGTCTCAGATGTGACTGGATTCACCTGGCGGATTGACGCATTCCATCTCAAAATCAATGCGCCAGGAGCCGGGGTGTGCCAACGCCCTGTCGGTGCCAGCGCTCCTGCAACAGCCGCAAATTTGAAATAAAAGTACATTGACCCGATGAACACTGACAAACCCACCCTCACCTGCTTCAAACTCTCGGTTGATAGCCATATCGCGCACCTGGTGCTGAACAAACCCGAGGTGCTCAACACCATGCATCCGCTGTTTTGGCGCGAGCTGGATGCGGCGCTGACCTGGGTCCAAAAAACCGGCGACGCTCGGGTGTTGCTGATCTCGAGCACCGGCAAACATTTCAGCGCCGGCATGTCGCTGGACACTTTTGGCGGCGAGGGCTTGCTTGATGAGAGAACGCCGGAAGGTCGCGCCTCGATGCATGAGCACCTGATGGATATTCAGGCCACATTCACCAAGCTGGAGAAGTTGCGCATCCCGGTGATCGCGGCAATCCAGGGCGGCTGCATTGGTGGTGGGGTTGATTTTGTGACCGCCTGCTGCATCCGCTATGCCACGACCGACGCGTTTTTCTGCATCCAGGAGATCAATATCGGCATGGTCGCCGACGTTGGCACCTTGCAACGCCTGCCCAAACTCATCCCGCTGGGCCTAGTGAAAGAACTCGCCTACACCGGCAGGCGCCTGCCCGCCAGCAAGGCACTGGCCTGCGGACTGGTGAACGAGGTGTTTGAATCCCACGCGGCGCTGTTGGAAGGCGCGATGCAGACGGCCCGAGAGATTGCTTCCAAACCGCCCGTGGCCATTTGGGGCACCAAACAGATCGTTCACTACGCGCGGGACCACACGGTCGACCAGGCGCTCGAGCAGATGGGCTGGGTGCAAGGCGCGATCTGGAGCAACGCGCACGTGAAGGAAGCCGTGACGGCCTTGAAGGAGAAACGGGCTGGGGTGTTTCCGAACCTGCCGGATTTGAAACGCTTCAGCGAAATCGGTCAGTAAGCAGCGGGTAGGCGACTCGCTGCAGCTTATTGCCGCGCCATACGCACGTTCTTCGGCAACGCCTGCGGGTGGCTGGTGCGAAAAGGGTTGATGTCCAGGCCGCCCCGGCGCGTGTAACGCGCGTAGACGGTTAACTTGACCGGCTTGCATCGACGCCAGATGTCCATGAAGATGCGCTCGACACACTGCTCGTGGAACTCGTTGTGGTTGCGGAAACTCACGATGTATTGCAGCAGGCCGCCTTGCTCGATCTGCGGGCCGCTGTAGCTGATTTGCAGGCTGCCCCAATCGGGCTGGCCGGTGACGAGACAGTTGCTTTTGAGCAGGTTGCTGGTGAAGACTTCGCTCACGGGTTGCTCGTCAAACGCTGCAGTCAATAACTCTGGCGCCGGCGTGTAGCGGTCACAGTCGATGTCGAGGCGGTCCAGGCTCAGGCCATCGAGTTCATGCACAGGTTCGCGGTCAAACAACTCGGCGCCGGTGATGCTGACGCCGATGGAGGCCGGGGAAGTTGAACTTGTCGTCGTGTCGCGCGATGCTGTCGCAACGCCGCCCACAGCCGTGCTGTTGCGCCACACCGCCTCAGTCAGGTCCGCCCGCAACCGCGTCTTGACCTCATCGGCGCTTTTGAATCGGGTGTTGTTGAAACTGTTCAGATACAGCTTGAACGATTTGCTCTCGACGATGTTCAGCGACTCACAAGGCACTGTAAATTGTGCCAAGGCCACTTGCGGTTTGCCGCGCAAATTCAACCAACTGAGTTCAAAGGCGGTCCACATGTCCGCGCCAAAAAACGGCACAGCAGCGGCCAGGCCGATTTCCTCACGCTTGGGTGCACGCGGGATCGGGAACAGCAAGGACGCGTCGTAGGTGTCGATGTACGGCGACGCCTTCCCGAGCGGTGACTTCTCAAGCGGCGAATCCCCAGGCAGATTCATGTCAGACTCCCTGCAGAAAACCGTTAGCCCACACGGGCTACGTGCGCCAAAATAGGCGGCATGATGCGCTCCACTACGCCCGGCGGCAGGTCGTGGCCCATGCCTTTAATGGCCACAAATTGCGAGTTGGGAATACGTTTGGCCGTGTCTTCCCCACAGGCGTAGGGCACCAGCGGATCGTCGGTGCCATGAATCACCAACGTGGGCAAGCGGATGCGGCCCAACTCGGAAGCGCGGGAAGTATCCGCTACGATGGCCATGGTCTGGCGCAGCGCTCCCTGCGGCTGAACGCTGCGCTCAATACTCGCGCGGATCCGGGCCTGCAACTCCGCAGGATCCATCGGAAAAGCGGGGCTCGCGATCAGCCCATAGAACCGCACCATGAAGTCGGTCACGTCTTTCGGCGCGCTGCTGATGGGGCGGCTCATCAGCGCCTTGACGACATCGCGCCGCGCTTCAGGCAGGCCACGTGCGCCGCTGGTGCTCATGATCGAGGTGAGGCTCAGCACGCGATCAGGCGCAGCCAGGGCGATACGCTGGGCGATCATGCCGCCCATACTCACACCCACAATGTGCGCGCGTTGCACCTTCAAGGCATCGAGTACCCCAATGGCATCTGCCGCCATGTCATGCAGGCGATAGGGCGACTGGTTGGAGAAACCCATGCGGTGTTTGATCATCGCCCACAACAAATTGGGCTTACCCAGATGATCGAAGTTCTCGCTCAAACCGATGTCACGATTGTCATGACGGACGACCCGGTAACCCGCGTCCACCAGGGCCTTGACCATTGCCGGCGGCCACGAGATGAGCTGCATGCCCAAACCCATGATCAGGAGTACCACCGGTCGCTCCACACCGCTGGCATTCAAGCCTGCGCCGGTGTCTTCGACTTCGATGTTGATGCCATTCGCTACTATTTTCATAGCTATATATCCTTATAATATGAGACCTGGAACTCGAAAATACTTAAACAACTGAAATTCGAGTCAAAAATGCCGGGATCATACCCATTTTAGGTATGATTGCTTGCACCACTGCCAAATTTCCAAAAAACCCTGCAAGGTTCACGCGAGCAGCTTGCGACGAAATACGAGGCGATCTGACGCGGAAACGGCAGCATCAAACGCATAGCCGCTTGCGTTGAATTTTTGCAAATCGCTCACGCTGTTAACCCGTTGCTCAATGGCAAATCGCGCCATCATGCCGCGCGCTTTCTTGGCGAAAAAACTCAGCACTTTGTAGTCGCCCGCCCCACCCTCAGCCTTGGAATCCTCAAACACACATTCGACCACGCGCGCCTGCAGCAATTTGGGGTTGACGGCTTTAAAGTATTCCAGTGAAGCCAGATTGACCACAATCGGCTCGCCACCTGTCGCGGCGCTCTTTGCTACATCGGCCTGCAAACGTTCATTCAAATAAGCTGCGATGTCCTTGCGCCAGTACTGGTATAGATTGTCGGGCCGCCCTACTTTGAGCGCCGTGCCCATTTCCAGGCGATAAGGCTGCATCAAGTCCATTGGCCGCAACACGCCGTACAGCCCGCTCAAAATACACAGGTGGTCCTGCGCCCAGGCCAAGTCTGAAGCTGCCAGCGTCTTGGCCATCAGGCCGTCGTACACATCGCCATCGAAAGCCAATACGGCCTGTTTCGAATTGATCCCGTCAAAATTGCTCTGCCAGGCTTGGTAACGCGCCGCATTGAGCTCGGCCAGGTTTTGGCTCAAGTCCATCAGCTTTGCGATTTGCCGCCATGATTTCTTGCGCAGGGCCTTGATCAGCGGCTCGGCCTGCTTCACAAACAGGGGTTGTGTGTGCGGCAGATGCGTGGCAGGCGTGTCGTAGTCGAGAGATTTGGCGGGGGAGATCAGAAACAACATAGAGTGGTGGCGAATAAAAAAGGCTCCCCAAGCAAGCCTGGAGAGCCGCAATTATCGAGCCAGACCTGTTACTTCAAATCGCCTGCCAGAGAGGCCAGGGTTTCAGGCGAAATCTGCGTGTGCGCCGGGTAGTTGGTGTGATCGCAGCCGAGCTTCACGCCGGCACCGGCCTTCACGGCGGCGCACATCGCCGGTGTGAGTTCAAAGCGCACAAAATGCACGGCCGAGGTTTTCTCGTCATTCTCACGCTCCAGGTCTTCGTCGGCAATCGCGTAGACACGCGCATGGCCTTCGACTTCGACAAACATGCGGTCTTCCACGCCGATGAGGCGCGCCAACTCACGCTTGCGCTCATGGACGTCAGGGTATTCCAAAAGGAGCGTGCCCTTCCAGTTGCTGCCCTCGGGCATCAGTGGCACATACGCGTCCAGCTCCTGCTGGATACCCTCTTCTTCGAATATTTTTTCAATGCGCAACATCTCCTGGATCTGGTAGCGAATCGTCATCTCGCTTTCAAACTGCAGGTTGATGTGTTCGCCCAATTGCACGCTGCGCAACTTGCGGTGCGCGATGATGTCGGGCTTGTGCGCCTTGCGGTATTTGCTGTAGGCCTCCAGGCTCATCAGGTTGTCGGCAGTGATCGTTCCAGTTAATTGCATGGTTGTCATTTAAGTCCGTAAGCTTCACGTATCAAGGTCAGCGGGTGTTTTTGCGGTGGCGCACCAAGCTGGTTCACTTCGAACCCTTGGGCGATATGGTGGCCGCCCAGCGGGCAGTCGGAGCTGATCACATCCGGCAGGCCGCCGTCTTTGTGGTTGGCCATGGCTTTGAAGAGCGGTTTGCCGATTTTCATGGCTTGCTGGTGGGTGGCCTTTTTCACGCCAAAGGTGCCGGCATGCCCGCTGCAGCGCTCGTGGGTGTGGACGCTGGTGCCAGGCACCATCTTGAGCATCTCTTCGGTTTTTTTGCCGATGTTTTGCACGCGGCCGTGGCAGGGAATCTGGTAACTCACCTTGCCCAGCGCCACCGGGAAATCCACTTTGAGCAGGCCGTCGCGTTTGCGTTGCATCAGGTATTCAAAGGGGTCCCACATCGCCTCTTTGACAAGCTGTACCTCGGCATCATCCGGGTACATCAGCGGGATTTCCTGCTTGAACATCAACGCGCAGCTAGGAACAGCGGCCAGGATGGCGAAGCCGTCTTTGGCGTATTTGGCGAGCACGGGAATGTTCGCTTCCTTGCTTTTGTTCACCGAATCCAGGTCACCCAACTCCAGCTTGGGCATGCCGCAGCACTTTTCCTTCTCCACGATGACGTAGGGGATGGCGTTGTGGTCGAGGATTTTGAGCAGGTCATGCCCAATGCCCGGCTCGTTGTAGTTGATGTAACAGGTGGAATAGATGGCCACCTGACCCGGCGTTTTGGCGCCCGGGGTCACTACCGTCGTTTTGGCCGCAGGCGCCGATGAACGAAATCGCCGCGTCGCCAGAGCGGGCAGCCAGGCGTCTTTGTCCACGCCGAGGGTTGTCTCCATCACCGAGCGCGCCGCTTTGGTTTTGTTCACCGCATTGACGGTTTGCACGACGATGGGAATCCCGGCGATCTGGCCATGCACGTCGGTGGAAGCCAACAGCTTCTCGCCAAAACCCACCTCACCTTTTTTGAATTTAATCGCCTTGGCCCGCAACATGGTGTGCGGGAAGTCAAGGTTGAACTCGTGTGGCGGCACATAGGGGCACTTGGTCAGGTAACACAGGTCACACAGGTAACACTGGTCCACGACTTTCCAATAGTCCTTCTTGTCGACCCCATCGACTTCCATGGTCTTGCTTTCATCGACCAGGTCAAACAACGTGGGGAAGGAGCCGCACAGGCTCACGCAGCGGCGGCAACCGTGGCAAATGTCGAAGATGCGCTCCATCTCATGGAAGGTTTTTTCTTCGTCGTAATAGTCAGCGCCCTTCCAGTCGATGGGATGCCGGGTGGGAGCTGAGAGGTTGCCTTCGCGTGCCATGTGCCTATATGTCCAAAAATTTTTGTCTGTATGGAATGTTCTGCATTGGGCGCTGCCTGTCAATTGACCGCAGCGCCCAACACGGACTACTCAAATTAAATCAATCGACGAGTTCCGCAAGTGCCTTGGTGTAACGATTGGCATGTGAACGCTCGGCCTTGGCCAGCGTCTCAAACCAGTCCGCCACTTCGTCATGGCCTTCGGTACGGGCCGTTTTGGCCATGCCGGGGTACATGTCGGTGTACTCGTGGGTCTCGCCGGCCACTGCCGACTTGAGGTTGTCACGGGTCGCGCCGAAAGGCATGCCGGTAGCGGGGTCGCCACAGGTCTCCAACCACTCCAGGTGGCCGTGCGCGTGGCCGGTTTCACCTTCAGCGGTCGAACGGAACAGGGCTGCCACGTCGGGCTGGCCTTCGACGTCGGCCTTGTTCGCGAAATACAAATAACGGCGGTTGGCCTGGGATTCGCCTGCGAAGGCGTCTTTCAGGTTTTGTTCCGTTTTGGAGCCTTTGAGTGCTGCCATGGAAATCTCCTTGGGGTTGATGAAATAAAACGGGTTTGCCTTCAACAGATGACAACATCACCCGTGAAAAACAGCCTAAGGGTAACGCACTTGAATGACAGCGTCTAATTGACAATGTCAATTTGAAAGATGCAGTTTAGCTATCGAGATTGTATTTTTGATACAAATTTTTTATTGAAAATTTATTCGCAAGGAACTGGCGGCTCAACCCATCCGGGAAACCCGAATTCAGTGAAAATCGACCTTTGCGCCCCACTGGAGAACGCCATGTCAGCTGTACTGAAGCCCGCTTTATCGCTCAACACCGCCACTGTGCACAACGCTTTCGCCGGTTTACCCGCGCCCGCGCCGGTTCAGCAGTTGCACCACTACGCCTACCGCTGTGTTGACGCCGAGGCCACACGGCACTTTTACGAAGATATTCTGGGCCTGCCGCTCTACCACATCATCCAAAGTGACATTGTGCCCAGCACCGGCGAACACTGCCCTTACACGCACATATTTTTCCGCCTGCAAGATGGCTCCTTTATCGCCTTTTTTGATTTGGGCGACGACGAGGGTGCCCTGCCTTCGCCCAACACCCCCAATTGGGTCAACCACATCTCCTTTCGGGTGGACAACGTGCAGGCCCTGATCGACATGAAAACCCGCCTGGAGGCCGAACAATATGAAGTGCTGGGCATCACCGACCACCACATTTTCAAAAGCATTTATTTCTTTGACCCCAATGGCATCCGCCTTGAACTCACGGCGCAATTGGCCGATGAATTCCAGATGCTGCAAGAGAGCAAGACGGCCCACAAACAACTCGGCGAATGGACGGCGCGCAAACAGCAGTGGCGCGCCGACCGTGCCGCAGGGCGTACCACAGCACCCCTGAAGCCCCAACAAAACGACCGGCCTGAACTGGTCAAAGCAGCCTGACGCCGTGGCCACATCCGCAGCTTCCGCGCCTTCCAGCTACGCCCAAACTGCCTTTACCAACAGCTACGAATTCACCCAAGGCAGCGGTTATGTGTTGCCTGAATTCCCCTTTCTAGCGCCACCGGAACTCGGTCGCGCTGAGGTCGCAAAACACGCCATCGTCATCGTCGGCGGTGGCATCGTTGGGCTCACCCTGGCCTGTTCGCTGGCGCAGTTGGGCATCGCGGCGGTTTTGCTGGACGAAGACAACACGGTGGGCGTCAAAGGTGCCTCATCGCGGGGCATTTGTTACACCCAGAAGTCGCTTGAAATTTTTGACAAACTGGGCATTTACGACGCCATTGCAAAAAAAGGCATTCAATGGAGCGTGGGGCGCACTTTTGCCGGCGCAGATGAAGTCTATTCCTTTGACCTGCGTAGCCAAGGCAATTTCAACCTCTCCGCCCAGCCACCCTTCGTCAATATCCAGCAGTTTTACATTGAAGGTTTTCTGGTGGAGCGCATTGGGCAACTGGGCCATGTGGACCTTCGGTGGTGTTCGCGCGTCACAGCGTTCGAGCAGGGTGCCCAGACGGCTCTGCTGACCGTCAATACCCCCGCAGGCGACTACCAAATTGCCGCCGATCACGTCATCGACGCCACCGGCTCGCACAGCCCTTTCCACCGCTGGGCCGGTGCCACGATGCAGTCCAAAAAAGGCGATGACCGCTGGTGCATTGCCGATGTGCGTTTCCCCAAACATCCACCGACCGAGCGCCACACCTGGATCGAAGCGCCCTTCAACGAAAACCGCGCCGTCTGGCAGCACAAAATGGCCGACGAAGTGTGGCGCATCGACTACCAGATGGCCCCCAACGCCGACCCCGACTATGTCAGCCGGGAAGACGTGGTGCGGGCGCGCTTGCAACGCCAGTTTGGCGATGATGTGGCGGTTGAGATCGTCTGGGTAGGGCCCTACGCCTACCGCAGCCAGTGCCTGGACGGCTTGCGCAAAGGCAAGGTGTTCTTCATGGGTGACGCCGCCAAAGTGGTCAGCCCGTTTGGCGCGCGCGGCGGCAATACCGGCATCAGCGACGCCGACAACCTGGCCTGGAAACTCGCCGCCGTGCAACGGGAACACGCGCCGGATACGCTCTTGCACAGTTACCACGACGAGCGCCACGAAGCAGCCGTGCAAAACGTGCTGGTGACCAGCCGCACGGCGCGTTTTCTGCGTGCGCCGGAAGGCATGGAGCGCACGTTTCGCAGCGCTGCGATCAGTCTGGCCAAACAATATCCGTTTGCCCGCGTGCTCATCAACACCGGGCGCATGGCGGTGGCCAACCCTTACTCGCGCTCGGGCGTGTGCGCTGCAAACGGCGGTTTTTCAGCGCAGAACGTGGCCATCCACTACAGCAAAAGTGGCGCCCAAGCCGGTATCAGCGACAAACACGCGGGCAGCTTGAACGACCTGCTGCGCTGGTGCGACGGTCGGCTGCTGTTGCTGGTGTTTGGCCGCATCCCGGCAATGGACTTGCCTCGCCTGCGTGCCTTGACAGCGCAATTCCCGCTTCGATGTGTGCAGGTGCTGGCGCCCACAGATGCCCGGGCCGACGCGGTGGAGCACATTATTGACCCATCCAACCACCTGCGCCAGGCCACACGCAGCCACAACCAACGCTGGGCCCTGCTTCGCCCGGACGCCTACGTCGTCGGCACCGGCCCCGGTGGCCCGACATGGCGCAGCCAGGTCATGGCCGCCCTAAAAATTGGCCTGGGAGCCACATCATGAAAACCGATGCGCAGTGGACGGATGCCGACGCCTTCTACGAGCAATTGCTCGACGCCCACCAAGGCCTGTCGCCCGTGCAATCTGAAGCGCTGAATGCCCGCCTGATCCTGCTGCTGGCGAACCAGATTGGCGATGGGCAGGTGTTGGCCGCGTGTATCGCAGCAGCCCAATTTGAAGCTGCACCTTAAAGCTGACAACGCCTGGTGTCTGCTATGAGTCTGATAGCTCGTGACGCACATGTTACGAGAGCTTACAGCCCAACTCATTTGAATCGCCCGAAACCCCACGACACTGTCTGCTTCTGTTGTTTTGGAGCTTTGCATGAACGGTTTTGAAAGTTTGACGTGGCGCATGTTGGCGCTCCTGGTGGCCCAGTTTGTGGTGGTCGCGCTGGGATTGGCCGCCTGTAGTTCGCCGCCCACACGCCAGGAAATCGGCATTGCCTCGGGTGCGGTGGTGGGCGGTGTGGTCGGTTCCGTCATGACGGGCGGCAGCACCATTGGCACAGCAGCGGGCGCGGCAGGTGGCGCGCTGGTGGGGCGTGAGTTGACCAAGAACGGCACCAAGAAGTAATTCCATTGCCAAAGCGCCTTTCCGGGTCCATGCCCTTCCTGGGCGCGCCCCAGCACGGGCGCGTTGGGTGCGCTTATGTCACGAATGATTTGGAAAAGGAATAGGGCATAGGCCAGAGGCACACCAGGCAAGGGCAACAAGCAGCTCGCCCGAGTCGAATAAAATCGGCGACTCGACCGCCTTCTGAACCACGGCATCCTAGGGGATGCCGTTTTTGTTTGCCCACCATGACCGACGCCCTTCCCACCCCATTGACCCAAGCTGGCCTTGCCAGTCTTTCCAAATCCTTTGAGCCTGCCCTGCTTGAGGCGCATTGGGGCCCCGAATGGGAACGCCGAGGTTATGGCAATGCAGGTTTTCGCGGCACGGGTGCGGCAAAAACCGGCGAACCGGCCTTCTCCATCCAGTTGCCGCCGCCCAACGTGACCGGCACCTTGCACATGGGCCATGCGTTTAACCAGACCATCATGGACAGCCTGACGCGTTATCACCGCATGTTGGGACACAACACGGCCTGGGTTCCCGGTATGGACCACGCCGGCATCGCCACACAAATCGTGGTGGAGCGGCAATTGCAGGCGAAAAACATCAGCCGCCACGACATGGGCCCCACACCTATTGAGGCTCGCAAGAACTTCGTTGCCAAAGTGTGGGAGTGGAAAGAAAAAAGCGGCGGCATCATCACCACGCAGATGCGCCGCATGGGCGCCAGCGTTGACTGGAGCCGCGAATATTTCACGATGGACGACAACTTGTCCAAAACGGTTACCGAGACTTTTGTGCGCCTGTACGAACAGGGCCTGATTTACCGTGGCAAACGCCTCGTTAACTGGGACCCGGTGCTGCAAAGTGCGGTAAGCGATCTGGAGGTGGAAAGCGAAGAGCGCGATGGCTTCATGTGGCACATCGAATACCCGTTCTCTGATGGCCCGCAAAAGGCACTGGACGGCAGCGCACTCAACGGCCTGCACATCGCTACGACGCGGCCTGAGACCATGCTGGCCGACGGCGCGCTGGCGGTTCACCCGGACGACGAACGTTACAAACACCTGGTCGGCAAAATGGTCGATTTGCCCCTGTGTGGCCGGCAAATTCCGGTGATTGCCGACGATTTTGTCGACATGAGCTTCGGCAGCGGTTGCGTGAAGATCACCGGCGCCCACGACTTCAATGACTACGCCTGCGCGTTGCGCCACAACCTGGCGCTGATCACCATCTTCACGCTGGATGCAAAGATCAACGAGAACGGTCCAGAAGCCTACCGTGGCATGGATCGTTTTGCCTGCCGCAAAGCCGTGCTCAAAGACCTGGAAACCCAAGGCTTCCTGCAAAAGGCGGTGCCGCACAAAAGCATGATCCCGGTATGCGGGCGCACCGGGCAGATCGTAGAGCCGATGCTCACAGACCAGTGGTTCGTGGGCCTAAGCAAAGTATCTGGGGCCGATCCCACCGGCAAATCCATCGCCCAAAAAGCCATCGACGCGGTGCAGACCGGCGACGTGAAATTCGTCCCCGAAAACTGGGTCAACACCTACAACCAGTGGATGAACAACATTCAGGACTGGTGCATCAGCCGTCAGCTTTGGTGGGGGCATCAGATTCCGGCCTGGTACGACGAAGACGGCAACGTGGTCGTGGCGCGGGACGAGGCAGAAGCGCAATTGAAGGCGCCAGGCAAAACCCTGCGGCGCGACCCGGATGTGCTCGACACCTGGTACTCCTCGGCCCTGGTGCCTTTCTCGACGATGGGTTGGCCCGAGCAAACCCAAGACGCGAATTTGTACCTGCCTTCCAGCGTGCTGGTCACCGGCTACGAAATCATCTTCTTCTGGGTCGCCCGGATGATCATGATGACGACGCACTTCACCGGCAAAGTGCCCTTCAAAACTGTCTACATCCACGGCATGGTGCGCGATTCTGAGGGTAAGAAGATGAGCAAATCTGAGGGCAATGTGATTGACCCGGTGGATTTGATCGAAGGTGTGGACATCGAGACACTGGTGGAAAAGTCCACCGTCGGCCTGCGCAAGCCCGAAACCGCGCCCAAGGTGGCCACGCGTGTGCGCAAAGAGTTCCCCAGCGGCATGCCCGCCTACGGCGCAGACGCCCTGCGCTTCACCATGGCCAGTTACGCCAGCCTGGGCCGCAACATCAATTTCGACACCAAACGCTGCGAGGGTTACCGCAACTTCTGCAACAAACTCTGGAACGCCACCCGTTTTGTGTTGATGAACTGCGAGGGGTTTGATTGCGGGTTGGAGAACCACACCAAGGCCGAATGTGCGCCGGGCCAACCCTTTCACAACTATCTGACATTCAGTCAGGCCGACCGTTGGATCACATCCAAACTACAACAAGTCGAGGCCGAAGTGGCCCAAGGCTTCGCCGATTTCCGCCTGGACAACGTTGCCAACACAATTTACGACTTCATCTGGAACGAATTTTGCGATTGGTATTTGGAGATTGCCAAGGTACAAATCCAAACCGGTGGCGATGCTGAAAAAAGGGCGACGCGCCGCACGTTGATCCGCACGCTGGAGACGATTTTGCGCTTGGCGCACCCGGTGATTCCTTTCATCACCGAAGAGCTGTGGCAAAAGGTGGCGGTGGTCGCGGGGCTACCGGGGCCATCGGTCGGCATTGCGCGTTACCCCTTGAGCCAGCCAGAGAAAATCGACCCGGCTGCCATCGCGCATGTGACCAAATTGAAAGCATTGGTCGATGCCTGCCGCGCCCTGCGCAGCGAGATGAACGTCTCGCCAGGCACCAGGTTGCCGCTCTATGTTTTGGGCGATTCGGATTTCATCAACCAGTCGTCCGCCGTGTTGCAGGCGCTGGCCAAACTCAATGAGGTGCGGGTGTTTGACGATGAGGCCAGTTGGCAAACTGCGGCGGCCACCTCGCCCGTGGCGATGGTCGGCCAAGGCGACGCGGTGGTGCGCCTGTGCCTACACATGCAAGTGGATTTGGCAGCCGAGAAGCTGCGCCTGGGCAAAGAGATTGCGCGGCTGGACGGCGAAGTGGTCAAAGCCAACAGTAAACTGGGCAACGAGGCCTTCGTCGCCAAAGCGCCGCCTGCTGTGATTGCGCAGGAGCGTCAACGGGTGGCAGATTTTGTCTCGACACTGGCCAAACTGCGAGACCAGTTGCAACGGCTTGGCGCGTAAAGGCAGGCCAGCAGCAAAGTCCGACGTTTCGCGCAACCCGTCACGCTGAAGGAAACTTCCGTTACCGCTGCAAACCATCCATTGCTGCTGCTGTTGTTGACCGGTAGCTTGATCGGGCTGGGCGTTCCCTTGGCCAAACTTGCCGACGCTGCGGGCCTACCGGCATTTTTGTGGTTACTGGTGATGTCGGGCGGCACGGCGCTCACGTTGTTTGCGGTGATGCGTTTCAAGCACGAGCGCTTGCCCGTGGGTGCCCGCCACTTGCGGTATTACGTGGTGGCCGGTGTGATCTCTTACCTGCTACCGAACCTGCTGGTGTTCGTCATGGTGCCCCGGCTGGGCGTGGGATTGACATCAATCCTGTTCACCTTTTCGCCAATCTTCACGCTCCTGATGTCTCTGGCGTTCAAAGTCAGTAAACCCGCCGGTTTGGGTATCGCGGGTATTGTGCTGGGACTGGTCGGCGCCCTGATGATCGTGCTTTCAAAGGGGCGTGTCCAAGCCCCCGCCGAACCAGGCTTGCTGCTGGTGGGTTTTCTGATTCCCTTGTCGCTGGCCGCAGGCAATCTCTACCGTACGGCGCGCTGGCCGCCCGGCAGCTCAAATTTGGCGCTCGCGGTTGGCACCAATTTGGCAGCAGGACTTGGGGCACTCGCATTAGCGGGCGTGGGACAGACTGGCGTTTGGTCGGCGGGATTGGCCGCTGCGAGCGCTACACCTTGGCTGGTGCCCGCGCAAATTGCCTTGTCGGCGCTGATGTTTTCAGTGTTTTTTCGACTGCAAAAAATCGGTGGCCCGGTGTATTTGAGTCAGATCGGATATGTCGTGGCCGCTACAGGGTTGGCGGTGGGGTCGTTGGTGATGGGAGAGCGTTATGCCTTGTTCACCTGGTTAGGCGCCGCCGTCGTTGCGATCGCCGTCATATTGACAACAATCTCGCAGATAAAAAGCAGCTCTTGATCTACACGACCCCGCACCCGATTCGGCGCAGCTTAGCGCCTTTTCATCACATGGATGAAATCAGAGCCCGCTGTCTGCTGGTCAACCAACTCATTGCCGGTCTGGCGCGCAAAAGCCTGAAAGTCGCGCACCGAGCCTGAATCGGTGGCCACCACACGCAGCATCTGGCCGCTTTCCATGCCGGAGAGCGCCTTTTTGGCCTTCAAAATAGGCAGCGGGCAGTTCAGGCCGCGGGTGTCAAGCTCGATGTCGATTTTCATGCGCAATCCTTGGGGTGTCCGGTAGGTGATTTTTGGAAGTTAGGCTGATTTTAAGCAATTCGTCAGCCAGGCCGACGCGGGCGCTTTTCAGCCACGGCGACTCCAGTCGACAAACTGCGGCTCGTGCCAGCGCGACTTGAGCCAATCGGCTAACGCGTAACCCGTGCCGGCAGGCCAGCATTTCACCTCTTCGGGGGCGTAAAGTTTCCAATCGACCAACTCTGGCGAGAGCTTCACTTCGCCGCTGCACACCGCGTGGTAGGCGATGATGATCTGGTTCATGCGCTGAAAATCGTAGACGCCGATCAAATTCAGCTCGTGGGTTTTGAGCGAGGTTTCTTCAGCGATCTCGCGCTCAATACCGCCCGTGGGCGTCTCGCCCGCTTCCATAAAACCTGTGATGAGCGCATACATTTTGCCGGGCCAGGCGGCGTTGCGCGCCAGCAGAATCTGCCCGTCGTATTCGATCACGGCTGCCAGCACCGGCGTGGGGTTGTTCCAGTGGGTGTAGCCGCAGGCGACGCAGCGCAGGCGTTCGACGTTGCCGCCATCCTCCAGGCTGGTGATCATCTCCAGCGGGTGGGCACAGTTGGGGCAGAACTTGAAATGATGGGCCATGTTCGTTTTTAGCAGTGAAGTGATAGATTGAATTGGGTGCCGGTTGCACGCCGTTTGGATTCTGGCTTTGGTTTCAAGGCATTCCAATCATACCTAAAATGGGTACGATACAGTGGTTCTTCAGGTTTACGGCATAAATTTGTGAAAAATCAGCCTTTGGGTCTCGAATTATATGGTTATTAAGCTATCATAATTATAGCAATTCAAATTCATCGAAATCGACTCGAATTCACGCAATCTGCAGCATCCGCCGCAAATTAGGCTGGAAAGACCCCCGTCGAAAGGTACCGGTCGCCCCGGTCGCAGACCACAAAGACAATGACCGCGTTTTTCTCGCCGCAAGCCACTTGTTGCGCCACCCAGCAGGCGCCCGCCGCCGAAATACCGCCAAAAATGCCCTCCTCACGCGCCATGCGCCGCGCCATGTCTTCGGCGTCTGCCTGGCTCACGTAAATCATTTCGTCCACCGTGGTCGGGTCATAAATTTTGGGCAAATATTCCGTCGGCCATTTGCGAATGCCGGGGATGCGCGAGCCCTCAGACGGCTGCGCACCAATGATGCGGATCTTCGCGTTTTTTTCCTTGAGGAACTTTGACACACCGGTGATCGTTCCAGTCGTACCCATGGCGCTCACAAAATGGGTAATGCGCCCGCCGGTCTGCTCCCACAGCTCAGGCCCCGTGGTCTCGTAATGCGCACGCGGGTTGTCGGGGTTGGCGAACTGGTCCAGCACGCGGCCTTTGCCCTCTTGCACCATCTTGTCGGCCAGGTCGCGCGCGTATTCCATACCACCACTTTTGGGCGTCAAGATCAACTCGGCGCCATAGGCCTTCATGGTCTGTACACGTTCGATGCTGAGGTCTTCCGGCATGATCAAAATCATGCGGTAACCCTTGATGGCCGCTGCCATCGCCAGCGCAATGCCGGTGTTGCCGGAGGTGGCTTCGATGAGTGTGTCGCCGGGTTTGATGTCGCCGCGCTCCTGCGCGCGCACGATCATCGACAGCGCCGGACGGTCTTTGACCGAGCCCGCCGGGTTATTGCCTTCGAGTTTGCCCAGAATGACGTTGCCGCGCGCCGCGTTGTCGGCAGCGCCGATGCGTTGCAAGGCGACGAGCGGGGTTTTGCCAATGGCGTCTTCGATGGTCGGGAAGTTGTGGTGCGAATTCATGCCCACACTGTGCCATAATTCACCCCTTGCTTTGACCAGCAAGCCCTCTGAAAAAATGCTAGGGTTTGCGCAACTGCCCGGGTGGTGGAATTGGTAGACGCACGGGACTCAAAATCCCGCGCCGCAAGGCGTGCCGGTTCGATTCCGGCCCCGGGCACCATCACTTTTCATAGTTCACATCGTTCTCGGCGTTCGATCCGGCACGCCTTTGGAGGTAATGACGAAGCTCCTTCGGTGCGGGTTCGATTCCGGCCCCGGGCACCATCACTTATCAATAGTTCAAATTGCGCCTGCCGCCCGAACCGGCACGCCGGCTGGCGGCTATGAAGAAGCACCTTCGGTGCGGGTTCGATTCCGGCGCCGGCACCGCAGCTTCCTAGGCCTACCCAGTTCTTCGCCCAAAACACCCAAGCAGCCTGTTTGCACCTGCGGCTGGCGTAAAAAAACCCGCCAAGGCGGGTTTTTACAGGAGCAGAACCGATCAGGAGCCGCCACCCGTGACCGGAGGAGGCACGGTGACGCCACTGACGGGTTTGCCGCCTACGGTCAATGAGCCACCAGCGCCCACAACCATGTCGACGTTTGTCGGAGATGATGATTGGCTACCGAGAGTCAAGCTTGTCGGGATGGGTTGTGCACTAGCAACGATCGGCTGATTGTTGGTTTGCGCAGTAAAAGAACAAAGGGAGTAGAGGAAAAAGAAACCGGTCGACTTACCAAAGCCTGGCGTCCTATACGTGAATCTACAAGAGCCAAAAACCACGTCAGCGACGACTGAGGTGCCGCCAGAAGTGATAGTGGCAGTCGGCGCAGCTGCGGTGCCGCCCAACGTGACCGTGGTGGCCGCGGTGGTGCCCAAATCCGCCAGGCCATTGGGGAAGGTGAACGTGCTTCCCGCCAAAGTAGCAAAGTTGGCGGCAGTGACGTTGCCCACGGCGTTGCCGCTAACTCTCAGCGGCGCGGTGTTGTTGCCGCCGCCGCAGGCCACCAAGGTGGCCGCAGCACCAATCAGCGCGAGGAATTTCAATTTTTGGATGATGAACTTAACCATGGGTATGCCTTTCAGTTTTGTATAAATGGCCCGAAAAGAGCCTTGTATCTCCGCCCTCTGCCTTAGCCGGACGCCCAATTATGATCAATTTTCTGCGTCCCGGGCAGGCCCAAGGCTACATTCTGAGACAACATTTTGTAGAAATCGGAGCTTTGATTGGGTGATTCAAGGCAAAAGCGGACGCCCATAGCGGTAAAACGCCTCGCGCAGGCGCTCCAGTTGGCTGTTGACATACTGACCGCCCACGCGCCCCGCATTGAGCTGCCGCCGTTCCAGGTTGTAGTCCAGCGCCAAGTCACGCACGGCATCAAACTGCACCAAGTTGGCATTGGTATTGTTGTCGGTGATGCGGGTGCGGATGCCGGTTTGAAACTGTGACACGCCGGCCAGTTGCAGGGGCGACGGGCTCATGCCTTGGCGCGGCGCCAGAGGGAACGACAATTCTACGCCGGCAAACTGCGACACCCCACCTTTGCGGTAGAACACGTTGACGCTCACATCGCCAAACCAGCGCGTGAACACGACGGACGGGCCCTGGGTGCCGTCGCTGTATTGCTGCGCGCCGAATTCCAGCCAAGTGTTGGCTTGCGGCACCCACCGGTAGCTCGCGGACCCGACGTTTTGCTGCGGATAGGCAGGGTCAGCCTTGTAGGCGGCTGCGCGCAGGCGCACCACGTCGTCCCGGCCTGGAACGTTCCAGTTCAACTGGCCCTGCACGCCATCACGGTCAAACTGGTAACGCCCCGCGCCCACACTGGCCAAAACTCCTGGCGCCAGCCACAGGGTTTGCTGAATGGCGGCGGTTTTAAGGCCTTCGCGCACCAAGCTGTTGTTGAACACCTGCCCAGGTTCATAGTTGAACGAGTTCGACACACGGCCCACGTGTTGGGTGACCACCTCCGCGCCACGCCACAAAGGCACAAACGTGCTGGCCTGCGCACCCAGCGAATAGTCAAACAGGCCCACTTCGGTAGCCACTGCGTAGTTGATGACGGGGCCCAGTTCCAGACGCACCCAGCTGCGCGCCGAAGGTGTGCCCGCCACGCCGCTG
>JANOXL010000105.1:0-2331 GCA_031418395.1 Rhodoferax sp.
TCCGCGTGGCCCGAAGCCTCGCTTCGCTCTTCAACCCGGTGCTGTTCCCCGGCGTTGGTTCGGTTTTGCGCATCACCCAGCAAGAGCTGGCGTACCTGGTGGGCCTTTCGCGCCAACGCGTGAATGAGGCGCTGACAACGCTGCACAATCAGGGCCTGATTGTTGTGGAATACGGTGGTGTGCGGGTAGTTGACGTAAATATGTTACGCGAAGCTATTCCATCGGTAAAGAAATCACCTTAGGTCTCGTATAAACTTCGTACTTAGCTATTCTATTCGTAGTGTTTTCCATTATAAAAACATATAAGTTAGATTGAAAATGGAATCCCCACGGTTTTCTAGAACTGCTCGCCCGGCACACGCCCCGGCAGCAGCACCAGCGGAGCAGCGCCAACCGACGAGAGGTATTGCGACCCCATCCAACACTTTGGCTGGCGGCACCGGCACCACGCGGCTGAACAAACGTATGGCTGAGCTGGGCATGGCGTCGCGCCGTGAGGCAGATGACTGGATCGGGCGGGGCTGGGTCAAAGTCAACGGCCTCGTCGCCACCATGGGCCAGCAGGTCGGTTTAGACGCGCGCATTGAGGTCAACAAACAAGCGCAAGGCGCGCAAGCCAACCAGGTCACCATCCTCGTCAACAAACCCATGGGCGTCGTGAGTGGTCAAGCTGAAGACGGCCACCTGCCCGCCATCACCCTCGTCAAGCCCGAAAACCGCTGGCAGGACGACAACGCGCGTTTCTTCTTCCACCCGACACAACTGAAAAGCCTGGTGCCCGCTGGGCGGCTCGATATTGATTCCATTGGCCTTTTGGTGCTGACTCAAGATGGCCGGGTGGCGCGCCAGCTCATCGGCGAAGACTCGGTGATGGAGAAAGAATACCTGGTGCGCGTGGTCTACCTCGGCCTGGACAAAACCGGAGCCCCGCAGGTAGACGCCAACCCTGGACAGCTCCTACGCATGGACGACGATGACCCGGTCACGACCAATGTGCAAGCGGTGTTCCCGCCAGCCCTCTTGGCCAAACTGCGGCATGGCCTCAGCCTGGACGGCCAAACACTGAAGCCCGCCAAGATCACCTGGCAAAACCCCGAGCAGCTGCGTGTGGTTTTAACCGAGGGCAAAAAGCGTCAAATCCGTCGCATGTGTGAACTTGTGGGTCTCAAAGTGGTGGGTTTGAAGCGGGTACGTATTGGCCAGGTGATGCTGGGCAATTTGCCACTGGGGCAATGGCGTTACTTGGCGCCGCACGAGCGGTTTTGATGCCGCTTCAGCAAAGCGGCTTGAAAACCGCCGGGCCACCCACCCAACGGGCCACCAAACCAAAAATCTGACCCGTATCGCTGGGGTGCGTTGCCAACAAGGCCTTGCGCAATACGGCAACCGGCTTATGCCTGCATTGCCCTGTATGCGCGATCTATTTCCTGCACGCCCGCTTCAATCAGGCTCCCCTGAATGGCGGAGTAGCCCAACCTGAAATAGGACTGGCCCGCACTGGATGATTTTTTAAAGAAGATATCACCTGGCTCAATTAATACGCCACGCGCTGCACAGTTTTCAGCCAAGACTTCTGAGTTGAAGCCGTCCGGTCCTTTAACCCATGCGCCTGAGCCGCCTTGCGACGGGGTGATATGAAACTGCGGTAAAAACTTGGCAAACGCGTCATTCAAGCGCTCGCGTCGCTCGCGGTAGGTCAAGTTCAATTTTCGAATAAACGCGTCGTGGTGGCCCTGGGCTATAAAAAGGCTGGCGGTGTGCGCGTTGTTGGCCGCCGTATGGCGCATGATCAGCCTCCTCAGAGCGCGCAGCTCGCGTATCAACTCGGCGGGCGCCACGATGTAGCCGATGCGCAAACCATGTGCCAGTGTTTTAGACAGACTGCCAAGATAGATGACACGTCCATCGGTGTCCAGGCTTTTTAATGCCGGTAACGGTCTGCTCGAAAAGTTCAATTCACTCTCGTGGTCATCTTCGAAGAGCACCACATCTCGTTTTTTGGCCAGGTCCAAAATCGCTTGGCGCCGCTGCAGTGTCATGGTGACTGTGGTCGGACACTGGTGACTCGGCGTCACAAAAACATAGGCGCACTGGCCCATCGCGCGAGAGGCGATGAGCCCCTCTGCATCAATTGGCAATGCCCTAACGTCGTCACTGCGCAGTAAAAAATTGTTACGCGCATCCGGGTAACCGGGGTCTTCAATTCCCACAATGGTTTTTCGGTCCAACAGTACGTTGGCCAGCAGGTAGCAGGCCATTTGCGCGCCGGCGGTCACTAGAATTTCATCTCGCCTTGCCATGATGCCGCGGGCAGGCAAAAGCCGATGCTGA
>JANOXL010000106.1:0-5935 GCA_031418395.1 Rhodoferax sp.
GCCGAAGTCGCCCCAGGCACGTTTGCGCGCGTGGTTCTGGCCCGGCGACGGGTATTCGGTGCTGACCTTGGCCCATTCGCATTCCAGCTCCTCGGCGACGAGCTGCGCCAGTCCCGTTCGAGTGCCCTGCCCCATCTCGGAGCGCGCCATACGGATCACCGTGCTGTCGTCGGGTTTGATGACGACCCAGACAGTCACTTCCGCGTCTACTGCCTGCGCCACCGCATCGCCCGCACCCAAGGTCAAATTCAGACCCAAGGCCAGGCCACCACCCGCCATGGCCGCAGAGCCAAGGACAAACTGGCGTCGTGACATATTGGTTTGACCATCGACCTGGGCAACAACATCACGGCCAACTTCGGCACCGGAAACAAGATTGGGTTTGTTCATGACACTGTTCCTCAGGCTTGCGCCGCGTTGCTGGCGCCATCGAACACAGCCAGCCGGTCTGTCAAATTCCCCGCGCGCGTGCCAGCCGCATGATGGATCGCCGCGCGGATGCGCAAGTAAGTGCCGCAGCGGCAGATGTTGCTCATCGCGACATCGATGTCCTGGTCGGTCGGTTTTGGGTTGGCCTTCAAGAGCGCCGCCGCCGCCAGAATTTGCCCCGATTGGCAATATCCGCATTGCGGCACATCGAGCGCCGCCCAGGCCTTTTGAATCGGGTGCGAGGCGCTGGCGGAAAGCCCTTCGATGGTGATAATGGCACGGTCTGCGACTGCTGAGCCAGGGATCGAGCAAGAGCGTACGGGCGTGCCCTCCAGATGCACGGTACATGCACCGCATTGCGCGATGCCACAGCCGAATTTGGTGCCCGTGAGGCCCAGTTCCTCACGAATGACCCACAGCAGGGGCATCTCGTTTTCGACGTTGACTTGGTGGACTTTACCGTTGACGTTCAGTTTGTACATGGGGATTCCCTGTGATTTCCCCCAAATTTTTTCAGCAACGCAGAGTGTTCACGCCTAGGACTTACCCGCGAAGGACGCTTCTTGACGCGCGCGCACCACCCATCGGTCCTGAATTCACGCGCCTTCAGGGTCTTTTCAGGGTTTTATCAAGACATTTCGGGCCAGGGTGGCCACACTGAAGATGTGTTTTCCTCGCGGCCCGCTACACCACTTCACGAAAGGATTTGCCATGAATTGTTTCAAGCGACCCCATCCCCGAGACCTTTTATTCGCTTTGACGGCCCTATTGGCCATCGGAACCGCAAGCGCCCAGATCAGCGTGGTGCCGCCAACCGGCATTGCGCCGCGCTTTCCCAAGGCCGACATCGAACTGGCCAAACAGACCAAACCGCCCTCGCGCAAATGGTTACTGGACGCCAATGACGATGTGGAACGAATGCGCCGCTTGGAGCTCTGGGCCGGCGCGGGCGACCTGGAGATGCAGGACATCGCGCACCGCCTGGAAGAGCTGCAGTTGGCCATCCAGAAGGAAAGCTGGGATCTGGGCATCTACCATCTGGAAAAAATGCGTGGCCGCATGACAGTCGCCACGATCAAGCGGCCCACCCGCACGCAAAACATGGAGGCGGTGTTTCTGGACAGTGGTGTCTACAAAGCCATGCACGACGCGCTCACCAGCCGCAATATGGACCAGGCACGCGCGGCGTTTCAAAACACCCGCCAGGCTTGCATGGCCTGCCATGCGGCGGAAAAGCTGGGCTTCATCAACGACAGCGCCGTTTTCAAGCGGCTTGAATCTTTTCCACCGTTGGCCCGTTAATTTTCCTCATCGGTTCGTTCCCCTTCATCCCATCATCCTTTCACTTTTTTCAGGAGATCACCATGTTCACCACCCCTTCTTCCCTCTTGCAATGCCGCCATGCCACAGGCTGCGTCGCCTTGCTGTCGGTTCTGGCGCTCTGCACCCTGGCCATCGGCGCGCGGGCGGCCGACGAATTGCCCGAAGGCGCTTTCAGGATCACCACCGAGGAACTGAAGTGGAAAGCCGGGCGTGTTCCGGGCCACGAAATTGCGGCCATCATGGGTGACTCCACCAAACCTGGCCCTTATGTGGAGCGGGTCAAATTTCCAGCCAACAGCATCTCCCAAGCGCATTCCCATCCGGAAAGCCGCATGTACACGGTGATTTCAGGCACCTGGTACGTGGGGTATGGCGACAAATACGACGCTGACAAACTCAAAGCCCTGCCTGCCGGGAGTTTTTACACCGAGCCCGCCAACGTCGGCCATTTTTCGCTGATCAAGGATGAGCCAGTGGTTGTGCAGATCATTGGCAACGGGCCAACAGCCACGCGTTTCGTCGACCCGGCGCATGCGCCGAAACGATAAGTTACCTGACGCCCTTAACTGTCAAGGGCGCCGCGTATCGCAATGCGATTCATGGTGTCGCCGACACGTCAGGCAGGCCCGCCAGCTTCAGGCCACGAAGGTATCCGGCGTGACGGGCTGTGAATTCCGCTCGCGCGGGTGGCCATTCTGATTCGCCCTGTGCAATGCTGAAGGCGGGCCATAACTGCCGCAACTTGGCGACGGCCAGTTCGGTGCAGGGCGGGTCGCTTGAGAGCGCACATATCGATGCCAGCGTGGCCCAAGCCGTGCGATCCACCATAGGTGTCTGGGTGGCCGCTTTGGCATGTCGAAGCGCTGAGGGCAAGTCGCCGTCGTGCAAATATGCCAGCGCCAGGTAGCGGTGAAAACGCGAGAGGCGCGGATCGCGGGGGCTAATGGCCAAAGCCCGCTGGTACTGGGCAATCGCTTCTTTGGTCTGCCCCCGCATCAGATGCGACAGGCCCAGGTAAGAGTAAGCGACCGGGTGCGATGGATTGGTGGCAATTTCATGCTCTAGCGCGCCTTGGGCTTCTTCGTGTTTGCCGCGCAAGGCCAACGCAGCCCCGTAGACGGTGTGCACAAGCGGGTGCTCAGGATCAATCGCCATGGCTTTTCGCGCCGCCGCTTCGGCACCGGAAACAGCCGCCTCGGTGGAGATGGACTGGTTGATGCGGGCACGTAAATGCCAGCTCGCCATGGTTTTCCAGGCAAGCACCGAGCGCTCGTCCAGCGCCAGCGCCTTTTGCGCAAGTTCTTTGGCTCGGGCTACGTCGGCGGGTGAGCCCCGGTTCCATGCCGCCCATGCTTCCAACGCGAGCTCGTCAGCGGCTGGGCTGGTTGATGCGTGGTGCTCAAGGCGCGATGCTTCACGCGCCACCAGTTGCACATGCAAGGTATTGGCAATGCGGTCCGCCACCAGGCGCTGTGTGCCCTGCAACTTCACCAGCGGTGTCTCAAAGCGCTCGGTCCAGCGGATCGCACCTGTCTCGGCATCGATCAACTGTAGATTCATCTGTACTTGGTCAGCGACGCGGTCCACGCTGCCCGCAACCAGATAACGCACGCCCAAATCCCGGCCAATCGCGCGGGCATCGCCCCCCACCGCCGGAAAACTTTGGGTGGACACGCGGGCAACAACATGGGAGCCGGGGATGCGCGACAAGTTGGTGGTGAGGTCTTCACCAACGTTTTCGCCGAACCAGGCCAGGTCAGCACCCATGGTGCGGCTTTGAAACGGCAAAACGGCCAGCGAGATGCGCGCGGCGGGCACCGGGGCGGTGGCCCGAGTGCCAAACCAAATCGCTACACCCACGAGAACCGTAAGGGCTGCAGCGCCGGGGAACAACAGGCGGCTTGAACGGCCAGGAGCGTGACGGGAGGCAGGCGCATTCACAGGCGCGGCAAGCGGCACCACTTCGGCGGCTTTAGGCGCAGTGGCCGGGTTAGGCGCAGAGACTTGATCATCCGCTGGGCGCGCATGGGGTCGCGCTGCGCTTTGTGCGCCCTGCGTGACCATCCCGCGCAGGGTATAGCCCCGCCTTGGCACTGTTTCAATAGTGTCGCTGCGCGTCGGCCCCAGCGCACTGCGTATTTCTGAAATGCATTGGGCCAGCGAGTTGTCTGTGACGATGGTGTCGCCCCACACCGCCTGGATCAATTGATCGTGTGTGACAAGCTGTCCCGCGTGTTCGAGTAGCCTCGAAAGCACTGCTGCGGTCTGCGGACGCAAGCGCCGTACCTGTCCGTCTACACGAAGGGTTCCGTCAAGCTGCTCGAACTCGGCCCCTGAAAAGCGAAAGAAGATAGTGGGCAGTGATTCCATGGGCCAAGCCTTTCACGAAACCTGAGCATACCCCTTGCCACGAAAATTTAGAAGCTTTCAGTATCCACTTCGCTTGTTGCTTGAGCGTTGTAACGAGCACCTGCAACTGTGTTTTGATTCACCAGGGCCTCGGCGCGCTGGATCACGTCTGCGCTGACTTGGATGTCTACGGCGGCGATGTCTTCTTTCAGGTGCTCGACGCTGCGAGTCCCGGGAATGGGGATGATGTGCTCTGATTTATGCAGCAACCATGCCAACGACAATTGTGCCGAAGTGCAACCCGCTTCCTGCGCCAAGACCTGGAAAGCGGCGCGCAGCTTCAAATTGGCGCTGTAGTTCTCACCCATGAAACGCGGCATGGTTTTTCGGATATCGCTAGCGGCAATGTCGGCCTCCACCGGCGGTTTGTCGGTAAGGAAACCGCGCGCCACCGGGCTGAAGGCAACGAAGGCCGCGCCGATTTGCCTGCACAGTTCCAGAACGGCGATTTCAGGGTTGCGCGTCCACAGCGAGTATTCGGTTTGCACGGCGGAGATCGGATGCACGGCATGGGCTTTCTTGATCGTCGGCGCCGAAACTTCCGAGAGGCCAATCGCCCGCACATGGCCGCGCGCGACCAAATCGGCCATAGCACCCACGCTGTCTTCAATCGGGACCTTTTTGTCCCAGCGGTGCAGGTAATACAGGTCAATCACGTCAGTCTGCAGGCGACGCAGGCTGTCTTCGCAGTTTTTGCGCACAGTCTCGGGGCGGCCGTCAATAACGCGCACCAGTTTGCCGTCGCCCGCGACATCAACTCCGGCCATGCCACCTTTGCTGGCCAGCGTGAACTGGCTGCGTTTGTTTTTGAGCACTTTGCCGACCAGCGTTTCGTTCTTGCCCAGACCGTACAAGGCAGCGGTGTCGAACATCGTTACGCCTGCATCAAGCGCGGCCAGCAACACGCGCTCTCCCTGCTCCGGCGAAGGCGGCGTGCCATAGGCGTGGCTCAAATTCATGCAGCCAAGGCCAATGGCGCCAACACTGAAGGGGCCAAAATTTCTGTTTTTCATTTTAATAGTTTAAACTAATCGACAAGTAGGTCTCGTAAATAATCAATAAATTGCTACGGTTATAGGACTATTTTTGACTATAAATTAACCTAAATTTAGTTGTTTCTCTAAATTATTTAACACTTGATAACAGTTCAAAACCTGCGCCACCGAGCTGTTCGGCTCCCGCCCTTCGCGGATGGCAGCGAAGAATTCGCGGTCTTGCAGCTCAATGCCGTTCATGCTCACCGCGACCTGGCTGACGTCGATTTTTTCTTCTTTACCAGTGAAGAGATCGTCATACCGGGCTATGTAAGTCGCGGTGTCACCGATGTAGCGGAAAAACGTGCCCAGCGGGCCATCGTTGTTGAAGCTCAATGACAAGGTGCAGATGGCGCCATTGGCGGCTTGCAACTGAATGCTCATGTCCATCGCAATGCCCAGCGCGGGGTGAATCGGCCCCTGCACGGCGTTGGCTTTGACGATCGGGCTGCCACACTGGTAAGCGAACAGATCAACCGTATGCGCTGCGTGGTGCCACAACAAATGATCGGTCCAGCCGCGCGCCTGGCCCAGCGCGTTCATGTTGGTACGGCGGAAAAAGTAGGTCTGCACATCCATCTGCTGGATGTTGAATTGGCCGGCCTTGATCTGCTTGTTGACGTACTGGTGGCTGGGGTTGAAGCGCCGCGTGTGGCCGCACATGGCGACCAGCTTGCTGGACTTGGCCAACTCCACCACTTCCTGCGCGCCTTTGAAGGTGTCGGCCAGCGGGATCTCGA
>JANOXL010000107.1:0-4353 GCA_031418395.1 Rhodoferax sp.
CCGCCGAGCACTTGCTCATGAAGGACACTCCGCCCGAGCCGTCGCTGATCGACTACCCGTCGCAGTTCCCCATCAAGGTCATGGGCGTGAAAGCCGATGGCCTCGTTCACGCCATCACCCTAATCGCCCACGCCTTCGACCCCAATTTCGACGCCAGCACCATCGAGCTGCGCGAGAGCAAAGGCGGCAAATACCTGGGCGTCACCATCACCATCACCGCCACCAGCCGGGCGCAGCTCGACGAGTTGTACCGCACGCTGTCGACGCATCCGATGGTGAAGGTCGTGCTGTAGTTGGTTTTGCAGTTTGATTTTCTCGATCAAGTACGGCCAAGTTGTTTTAGAATTTTTATACACACAATTAAATTACTTTTAGTAAAAATTTATTGACTATTTTTTTCATATGATTATCATGGAAGTATTCTTATAAAATTCCATGACTGAAATCCCCCAGCGCGCCGGGCGCTATATTCAGCAAGATTCTGGCTACCGCGCCTTTATCCCCGAGCCGTTGCCACCCATTCCAGAGGTCGAGTATGACGGCGCATTGCGCACCTTACTTTCCCAGGCAGACCGCGACATTGCACGGCTAGACGCCATTGCAGCCTTACTGCCCAACCCAGATCTATTCGTAGCCATGTACGTTCGGCACGAGGCCGTACTCTCGTCACAGATCGAAGGCACGCAGAGCACACTCGAAGATGTGCTGGCCTTTGAAGCCCAGGGCAGTAGCAACGACACCCCCAAAGACGTAGAAGAAGTGGTCAACTACGTGCGCGCCATGAACCACGGTTTGCGCCGCCTCGGCGATTTGCCGCTGAGCCTGCGCCTGCTGCGCGAGATCCACGGCGAGCTGATGCGCAACGTGCGCGGGGGCGAAAAGACGCCCGGCGAGTTCCGCAAAACCCAAAACTGGATCGGCCCAGCCGCCAGCACCCTGGCGAGTGCTTCTTTCGTGCCACCTCCGCCCCACGAATTAATGAATTCATTAGGAGAGCTTGAGAAATTCCTGCATGAAGGCAAAACCACCGTACCGCTGCTCATCCGCTGTGGCCTGGCGCACGCCCAGTTCGAAACCATTCATCCCTTTTTGGACGGCAATGGCCGCGTGGGGCGCCTGCTTATCACCCTGATGCTGTGTGAAGAACAAGCCTTGTCGCGCCCGCTTTTGTACCTGTCGGTCTTTCTCAAGGCGCACCGGCTGGAGTATTACGACCACCTGACGGCCATTCGCAGCCGGGGCCAGTGGGAGCCCTGGCTCAAGTTCTTTTTGCAGGGTGTAAGCCAAACCGCCCGCGCCGCCACCCAGACCGCCACCGACATCGTGACCCTGCGCGAAACGCACCGCAGCGCGCTGCTAAAAAGCCCCAAAGCGCTCAAGCTGCTCGACAGCCTTTTCCAGCAGCCCCTGGTGTCGCCCAATCGCATCGCCGAAATCGTAGGGTGCACGCACCCAACTGCGGTCAAACTGGCGCGCGACTTGGAGGCGCGTGGCTGGCTGCGGGAAGTGACCGGTTTTGAGCGCAACCGCCTTTACCGCTACCAGCCCTACATGGCGCTTTTCCACCGTGAAACGGTGGAAGCCACTTTTTCCGCCCAGCACGCTTGACCTAACCCTGGCCGCCCACCCATGCCCACCCTCGACTGGCTCAACCGCGCCACCGCCTTCACCACCGCCGCACGGGTGCCCTACCGCCTGCTGGAGCAGGTGTCGGTACACACCAGCAACGTTCGATCCGAGCCTGCCGCTGCTCGTCCTGCGCACTCCTCCGTTCGGGCTGAGCCTGTCGAAGCCCCCGCGCAAGGCGACTTGCTGACCGCTCAGGCCTCGACGGCTCGCCCATCAGCCGTTCGCCCTGAGCCTGTCGAAGGGCCAGCGCCCCTCCGCGACAACCTGCTGATTCAGGGCGACAACTTAGAAGCCCTCAAAGCCCTGCTGCCGTTTTACCGGGGCCAGGTCAAATGCATCTTCATCGACCCGCCCTACAACACCCAAAGCGCGTTTGAGCACTACGACGACAACCTGGAGCACGCCCAGTGGCTCAGCATGATGCTGCCCCGCCTGCAACTGCTGCGTGAGCTGCTGCGGGACGACGGCAGTATGTGGGTGACGATTGACGACAACGAGGGGCATTACCTGAAGGTGATGATGGATGAGGTGTTTGGGCGGGGGAATTTTGTGGCGAATGTGGTTTGGCAGAAACGCACATCCCCAGACGCACGCATACAACTGGGCGCGGCTCACGATCATGTATTTGTATTTGCAAAGAACGCAGAAAAACCCCTGTTTAACGCCTTGAAGCTCTCGACCGACCAAGCGAAGAACTTCAAAAATCCTGACCAAGACGTTCGTGGCGCGTGGGCATCTACAGACTTCACTGCGCAAGGTTGGCGACCTAACCAGATGTACGAGATCGTCAGCCCAAACGGAACTAGCTATTTACCCCCCGAAGGCAGGTGCTGGGGAAACGTTGAACCAGCATATCAACGTCTTCTCAGCGACGGTCGAATGTGGTTTGGCAAAGATGGTGGCGGCCGTCCCAGAGTAAAAAACTATCTTGCGGAAAATGAGGGTGTTAGTTCTTGGAGTTGGTGGGTCAATGAAGACGTAGGTCACAACCAAGAGTCAAAGAAAGAGATCAACGAGTTGTTTGGTGCAGCACATGCTTTTGACACCCCAAAACCTGAGCGGTTGATACAACGCGCACTTGAGATCGCCACTAACCCCAACGACCTCGTCCTCGACAGCTTCCTAGGCTCCGGTACCACCGCCGCCGCCGCCCACAAAATGGGCCGCCGCTGGATCGGCATCGAGATGGGCGAACACGCCGCCACGCACTGCCTGCCGCGCCTGCAAAAGGTGATCGACGGCGAACAGGGCGGCATCAGCAAGGCGGTGGGCTGGAACGGCGGCGGCGGTTTCCGCTTCATGCGGCTCGGGCCCACGGTGTTTGACGAAGCCGGCCGCATCCACCCCGCAGTGCGCTTTAGTACGTTGGCCGCCTTCATCTGGCAGCAGGAAACCAGCTCTGCCTGGCCCAGCAACGGGCCTACCGCTCACCCGGCTGGCGCCAAACCCGGCACGCCCTATCTCGGCGCATACTATGAAAATGGTAGCGAACTATTAAATAAACACGAGACCTATGCACCTATTTTTTCATTAAACTCGTCAAAAGAGGCCGCAGAAGCCCCTATCATACCCAAAATGGGTATATATCTGCTCTTCAACGGCATCTTGGGCGATAAACGCCCCGCCAGCGGCAACGTGCTGACCCACGCCGTGCTCGACGCCCTCCTGGCCTTGCACGCCACCACCCCCGCCGCCAGCGCGCCCCTGCTGGTCTACGGCGAAGCCTGCCGCCTGGGCGAGGAGCGGCTGAAGCAGGCGAACGTGACGTTCAAGCACATTCCGTATGACGTGCGGGCGCGGTGAAACAATGCACACCATGACCGCCGCAGAACTTCAAGCTTGGCTCAAAGAGCGCTACCCGATGGAGAACGAGCGCCACGAGTGGAAAGGTTGGCAAAACCTGCGCAAACATGTTTCCGGGTCGGCAGGCGATGACGTCCTGTCTTACGCCAGCGCGTTGTCCAACATGGACGGCGGCACCTTGGTGGTGGGGGTTGAGGACAAAACCTTGCACATCACAGGCGTCACCGACCTGGGGGACTACACGCCCGAGAATTTGCCGCATCGGCTGGCGGGCAATTGTGCGCATCTGCCTGTGGAGGGTCTCCGGGTAGACGCTTTCTCGGCCAGCGACACAGGGCAGCTTGTGTGGCTGATCCACATACCCAGGCACTCGCCGCGCCAACCCGTCGTGAGTCACCGCAAGGCTTGGCAACGCGTGGGTGATAGCTTGACAGATTTGACGGCAGTCAGACACAAGGCAATTTTGGCAGAGCCGCTGTCTGGCGAGGACTGGAGCGCGGGAGTCGTGCCACGTGCCACTTTGGCCGATCTCGACCCGGTGGCAATTGCAAAAGCCCGGGAAAAGTATGGCGCCAAGCACCAGCAAGAGCGCTGGGCGGCGGAAATCTCTGGTTGGAGCACCGAGGCGTTTCTGGATCGCGCCAAAATCACCCTGCATGGCCAGATCACCCGCACCGCTTTGCTACTGTTGGGACAACCGCAGAGCGTGGGCCTGTTGCCCAGCAGCACGGCGGAAATCACATGGAAAGTTCCCGAGGAGCGCGTGGTCAAACACTTTGGCCCACCCTTTTTGCTGACCACGACTGAAGTGGGGCAGCATATCCGCAACCCCAATATCAAGCTCTTCCCGGCCACGGAGCTGCTGGCCGTTGAGCTGCCCCGTTACGACATCAAGGTCATCCTTGAAGGGCTTCACAACTG
>JANOXL010000108.1:0-2424 GCA_031418395.1 Rhodoferax sp.
TACGCCCTGTTGTCGGGTTACAGCTACCGCAACATGTGGTGGGTCACACACAACGAACACAACGCGTATGAAGCGCGCGGCATTCACGGCCAGCGCATTTATATTGCGCCCAAAGCCGATTTAGTGGTGGCGCGTTTCGCCTCGCACCCGATCGCCGCCAGCGCCGCGAATGACCCGATCACAATGCCTGCACTGATTGCTTTGGGGAATATGCTGAACAGAGGATAGGCCACCATGTCCGCCATCACGCCCTTTCGCATTCACCTCGAAGACGCTCTGCTGGCCGACCTGCGCACCCGCCTGCGCAACACCCGCTGGCCCGAGGCCGAGTTGGTTGGCGACTGGAGTCAAGGTGTACCGCTGGCCTGGATTCAGGACATCTGCGCTTACTGGGTCGACGGTTTTGACTGGCGCCAACAAGAAGCGGCGTTGAACCGTTTTGCCCAGTTCAAAACAGAAATCGACGGCCTGAAAATCCATTTCATTCATGCGCGTTCACCCCACGCCGACGCGATGCCCTTGCTTATCACCCACGGCTGGCCGGGCTCTATCGTTGAGTTCCACAAAGTGATCAAACCCTTGACCAACCCGACCGCATTTGGCGGCAAGGCCGAGGATGCGTTTCATGTGGTGTGCCCATCGCTGCCGGGTTTCGCGTTTTCTGGCAAGCCCACCACCGCCGGCTGGGGCGTCGACAAAATTGCCCAAACCTGGGCCAGCCTGATGGCGCGTTTGGGTTATGCGCGGTATGGCGCACAGGGTGGCGACTGGGGTTCCGCCGTGACCTCGTCGGTCGGCAGTCTGGACGCCGCCCATTGCGCGGGTATTCACATCACGCTGGCGATGGGCCCGCCGCCCAAAATCGAGGGCGAACCGACACCCGAAGAAAAAGTCGCGCTGCAAGGTCTGGAGGCCTACCGCAAATGGGATTCAGGTTATTCGATGCAGCAGTCCACCCGCCCGCAAACCCTGGGTTACGGCATCACCGACTCGCCCGCAGGCCAAGCCGCCTGGATTCTGGAGAAGTTCTGGGCCTGGACCGACTGTGAAGGCGATCCACTCAACGTCCTTACCCGCGACGAACTGCTGACCAATGTGATGTTGTATTGGGCTACCGCCTCGGCCACGTCCTCAGCGCGTTTGTACTGGGAGAGTTTTGGCAAGCCGCGCTCCCTGCCCGTCACCGTGCCCACCGGTGTGGCCGTGTTCCCCAAAGAAATCATCACACCTGTGCGCACTTGGATGCAAGCCCGTTACCGCAACATCACGCATTGGAACGTGATGCCCAAAGGCGGGCACTTCGCCGCATTCGAGCAGCCCAAGTTGTTTGTCGATGAGGTGCGCGCGTTCTTTCGCACGCTGCGTTAGCCAAGTGAGGTCAGCCAGCCGAATCCAAGCGGAAGCGAATTAAGCGGTAACGGCGTTTTTTCGCGACGCGTCAAAGATGCCCCACACAGATTCCCAATCCGTCCCTGCCATGTCGGTGACTTTGCCGTCGGCATAAAACTTGTTGGGAATCTGGAAGAACGCCAGCATCAACCCGCCTTTAGGTGACCAGGCGCTGTGGCGGCTGCCTGCCGGGCGCCAGATGAACTGACCGGCTTTGCATTCGATGCCCTCGTCGGGGCCGCTTTTGTCGACCAAGTGGCCTTCGATCACCCAGGTTTGCTCGATCTGAACGTGTTCATGTTCCGGCAACGTGGCGCCCGGTGCCATGCGCATGAGTGAGCTGGCGAGGCCACTGGCGCGGTCAAACAGCAAGGTTTTGATCTCAATGCCGGGGTATCGCGTGGTTTGCCACGGCAACGCGTCGGTGTCTACCAGGCGGGAACCCAGGTGCGCCAACGTCGCATGGGCAGGCACGTGGGGCGTGATTGCTGTGGTCATAAATATCTTTCTGTTCCGGCGTGAAAACAGGCGCCTGATATAGCTTATTCCATTTCTAAATCATTCGTGAATTAGGCGCACCGACGACGACAGTGCTAGCGCACGGCTTGGAGGTGCAACAACGTTCACGGATGATTTAGAAATGGAATTAAACGAAGCAAGGTCGGCTTGCCATGTAGGTGAAATCCATACGCTACCAAGCCCTGAGCGCGCGGGACAATGCCGGTTGAATCAAAAAGTAGTGCGAACGGAGAATTTATGAAAAACTGGCCTCTAGGTCCGACTTTAATTGCACAATTTGCTATCTTTAGCGTAGCAACTTTCGGTGTCGCAAACGCTCAGAGTGATTACCCCAACAAACCTGTCAAGGTCATCGTGCCCTTCCCGCCCGGCGGCACCAGTGACATCATGGCGCGTATGGCGGCAGACGAGCTCACCAAATTACTCAAGCAGCCCTTTGTGGTGGAAAACATCGGCGGCGGCGGCGGTGTGATAGGTGCTGAGCGCGGTGCGAAGGCACCTACCGACGGCTACACC
>JANOXL010000109.1:0-24518 GCA_031418395.1 Rhodoferax sp.
GCGGTGAAGGCAGCGGTGAAACAACTGCACGGCGCTTACGCCATCGCGGTCTTCAGCAAAGACGAGTCGCAGCGCTTGATTGGCGCGCGCGCCGGGTCGCCCTTGATTCTGGGAGTGGGCAAAGACGGACGTGAGCACTTCCTCGCATCAGACGCGATGGCGCTGGCGGGAGTGACAGATCAGATCGTCTACCTGGATGAAGGTGACGTGGTGGATGTGCAGCTCGGTAAATATTGGCTGGTCGATAAGGCGCACAAGGCCGTCGCCCCGGCACAGCGCCCCGTCAAAACCGTGCTGGCACACAGCGGTGCGGCGGAACTCGGCCCCTACAGGCACTACATGCAAAAAGAGATTTTTGAACAACCCCGTGCGATTGGCGACACCCTGGAAGGTGTCGAAGGCATCGTGCCGGAATTGTTCGATGCCGTGGCCGGAGCGGGCAAACAAGATCAGGCCGCGCAGGTTTTCAAAAACATCGACTCGGTATTGATCCTGGCCTGCGGCACCAGTTACTACAGCGGCTGCACGGCCAAATATTGGCTGGAAAGCATCGCCAAAATACCCACCCAAGTTGAAGTGGCCAGCGAATACCGCTACCGCGACTCGGTGCCCAACCCCAAAACCCTGGTCGTCACCATTACCCAAAGTGGCGAGACGGCCGACACACTGGCCGCCTTACGTCACGCCCAGGGCCTGGGCATGACGAACACGCTGACCATTTGCAACGTGGCCACCAGCGCCATGGTGCGCGAATGCAAGCTCTCGTACATCACGCGCGCGGGCATTGAGATTGGCGTGGCCTCCACCAAGGCCTTCACTGCACAACTGGCCGGGCTGTTTCTGCTGACGCTCACGCTGGCCAAAACCCGCGGGCACTTGAGCGCGGCAGACGAATCCCGCCATTTGAAAGCGATGCGGCATCTGCCCGCGGCGCTCTCGGCCGTTTTGGCGCTGGAGCCGCAAATCATCGCCTGGGCGGAGGATTTTGCGAAGATGGAGAACGCGCTGTTCCTCGGGCGCGGCCTGCACTACCCGATCGCATTGGAAGGCGCACTCAAGCTCAAGGAGATCAGCTACATCCACGCCGAGGCCTACCCGGCGGGCGAACTCAAACACGGCCCGCTGGCGCTGGTGACCAGTGAGATGCCGGTGGTCACCGTCGCGCCGAATGACGTGTTGCTGGAAAAACTCAAAAGCAACCTGCACGAAGTACGCGCGCGTGGTGGCGTCTTGTATGTGCTGGCCGACGCGGGCAGCAAAATCGAGAGTGGCGAGGGTATGCACGTGATCCGTATGCCTGAGCACTACGGCGAACTCTCACCGCTTTTGCACGTTGTGCCGCTTCAATTGCTCGCGTACCACACAGCGTGCGCAAGGGGCACGGACGTGGACAAGCCACGCAATCTGGCCAAAAGCGTGACGGTAGAGTAGGGTCAAGTCTGTTGGGCTCAAGCCGACTTGATGGTTTCCAGCCCTCTGGTTTTTCAACACTCTCCCGAAAGGCAGTGCCTTGCTGAAGGGTCGGGCGAGGGAATACCCGATTATCAATATTGTCAGGAATGGCGAAACTGTTTCTGGGTTCTTCACAGTCGCGTTGACATCAACGCTCAGCTGTTTAGGCCAAGCCCCACTAACAACCGGAGACCGTTCATATGCAAACCAAGCTCTCACGCAGAGTCGTTCTTGGTCGGGGCATCGTTGCCGCGACCGCCTGCATCGCAGCCCCTGCCGTCGTCCACGCTCAGGCGCCGCGGGTGATGAACCTCGGATTCTCGACACCGGTCGAGTCGGACTATGGCGTTTTTTCTACCAAGTTCGCGCAGCTTGTCAAAGAACGGATGGGCGGCGCCATCGACGTGAAAGTCCGCTGTTGCGCCACCATCGCCACCGAGGATGACGCCTTCAAGGCGCTGCAGCTCGGAACCGTCGACGCGTATTTCGTCTCCCAAAACAACATCTCTCCCCACTTCCCGCTGATGGACATCCTGGTGCTGCCCTACGTGCTGCAGGGCGCTGCGCATGTGCGCAAGATCCGTGACGGTGGCGTGGCTGACGAACTCGCCGATCGGTTGCGCAAGGCGACCGGCGTGCACCTGCTGGCGTGGGGTTCGTTGTCGCACCGAGATTTCTACAACTCGAAGCGCCCGATTAATGAGGTGAAGGATTTTGCCGGCCTCAAGGTGCGCGTGCCCAAGAACGAAGTGATGATCCAGACCTTCCGCGCCTTCGGCTCGGAGCCGATTCCGCTGGCCTGGTCGGAGACTCCGGCGGCGCTGCAGACCGGCGCGGTCGATGGTTCCGACAACGGCACCTCGGTGATCAAGTCGATGAAGTTCTACGAGTTCTCCAAGCACCTCGCCATCCTGGAGCATTTCGCCGGCTTCGCTCCCTTGCTGGCGAGCCCACGCTTCATGGACCGTCTGTCGCCCGAGCAACTGCGAACGTTTCAGCAATGCGTCAAAGAGGCGGCCCAGCACCAGATCACCACTGTCGAGTCCGAGGTGGAGGACATTCGCAAGTTCCTGGGCGCAAACGGCATGCGCGTCACACGGCCGAACCAAAAGAGCTTCATCAATGCCGTGTTGCCGCTGCAAGACAAGTTCGTGGCAGAGCGCGGCGCTGAATTCAAGACCATGCTCGACAAGATCCGCGCCGCGGCTGCATGAGCACCGCCGGGCCGCTCCCAAGGGCGAATCCCGCAGTGCGTAGCACGGAGGTTTCCTGTTGAGCACCGCCGGGCCGCTACCAAGGGCGAATCCCGCAGTGCTTAGCACGAAGGTTTCCTGATGAGCGCTGCGCCCATGCGGCAGAGCCTCAGCATCGCGGGGCGGCCATTTGAGGAGTGGCTGGCCTGCGGGCTGGTGGCCATCATTTCGATTTGCGTTTGTCTGCAGGTCTTTTCGCGCTACGTGCTGAACATCGGTCTGGTCTGGACCGAAGACGCCGCGATGTTCGCCATGACCTGGGCCGTGTACCTCGGCGCTGCCATGGCGGTTCACGAGAGATTCCATGTGCGGATGATGGCCACCGTGATGGTGCTTCCCTACCGCGCCGCATTGTTTGTGACCTTTCTGTCGGATCTGATCTGGGCGGCGTTCTTGGTCTTCATGATGGTCTATGGCTGGGTGTACCTGGAGCTGCTTTGGCGACAGCAGACCGTCATCGCCTCGATGAAGATTGACGCGAAATGGATACAAACCATCATCGTGATCGGCAATGGGTTGATGTTGTACCGGCTATTCGAAGCCTATTGGCATTGGTGGCAGGGGGACCGCAAGGGTTTCCCCACGGTCGACGACGAAGATGCGGCTGAGATATGAGCGACGTCTTCATCATCTGTAGTGTTTTCGTCATCCTGATGGTCATTGGCGTGCCGATCTATGCGGTCGTCGGGTTCAGCGTCGCCATTGCACTGCATCTGGCCGACATCCCGCAGACCATGCTGGCGCAAACCGCGTTCACGGCGCTGCAGCCATTCCCGCTGCTGTCGATCCCGCTGTTCGTCCTGGCTGGCCGCCTGATGGAAAAAGGCGGCATGGCCAACCACCTGATCCGGATCGCGACCAAGCTTGTCGGCGCCTACAAAGGCAGCCTCGGCCTTGTCACGGTGATCGCCTGCGCCTTTTTCGCGGCTCTTAACGGGTCGGGCCCGGCGACCACCGCCGCGGTCGGCAGTGTCACCATTCCCACCATGATCCAGGAAGGCTACAGCCGCCGCTTTGCCGGCGCCGTGGCCGCCTCTGCCGGAGCGCTGGGGAGCCTGATCCCGCCCAGCAACCTGATGGTGATCTATGCACTGGTGGCAGAGGTCTCGATTCCACGCATGTTCTTTGCGGGCATCATCCCCGGCGTCGTCGTCACCGCGCTGCTGCTCGTGACCGCCTGGTACATCGCCATGCGCAACGGTTTCGGCGGTCGGGGAGCACCCTTTGCCATCGGCCCGCTCCTGTGGGCCATGTGGGAAGGCAAGTGGGCGATAGGGGCGCCGCTGGTCATCCTCGGTGGCATCTATAGCGGCGTGTTTACGCCGACCGAGGCGGCGGGCGTGGCGGTTGCTTACGCCTTGTTCGTCGGCCTTTTCGTCTACAAGGAGCTCAGCATGGACTCCATCGTCGAGGCGCTGCGCTTCACCGCGCTGATCGCCGGACTGCTCGTGCTGATCACGCCGACCACCGCGTTCGGTCAGGTGCTGGCCCTGTACAACCTGCCGGAGAAAACCATTGAGTTCATGGGCCCGATCGGGCAGAACAAGTGGTTGTTCCTGCTGGTCGTGGGTACCTTTCTGATCCTGATCGGCACCTTCATGGACTCGTTTGCACAGATCGTGCTGTTCACGCCGGTGCTGCTGCCTGCCGCTGTTTCCGCGGGCATCGACCCGATCACCTTCGGCATCTTCACGGTGCTCACCTGCGAGATCGGTTTTCTGACGCCGCCCGTGGGCGGCAACCTGTTCATCGGGGCAAAGCTTGCGAAGGCCAGCATCGAGCAGATATCGGTAGCGGTGCTCCCGTTTTGCCTTGCCTACATTGTCGGCATGGTCTTCGTGGTCGCCTTCCCACAGCTCGTGGTGTGGCTGCCAAACCTCGTCTTCGGCCCCACCAAGTAATTCAGCAGTAACCCATGTTCGACACCATATTCAGCGGCGGTACGGTCTACAACGGCGAAGGCACCGCACCGTTGCTGCAGGACATCGGTGTACGCGATGGCCGTCTGACCGCCATCGGCGACCTGAGCGCAGCTTCGGCAGGGCAACGGCTGGACGTCACGGGCCTGGCGGTCACGCCTGGGTTCATCGACCTGCACACGCATTCGGACTTCACGCTGGTCGTGGATGGCCGGGCGCAGAGCCAGGTGCACCAGGGCGTGACCACCGAGGTGGTGGGCCAGTGCGGCGTGAGCTGTGCACCGCTGCGTCGGGGCGGTGATTTGGGCGAGATGTCCGCCGGGCTTCCGGCCGAGGCAGCGCGTGGCCGACAGTGGCGCACATTCGGCGAGTATCTGGCGGTGCTTGCCGCAAGCCCGCTGGGGGTCAACGTCGCGGCCTTCGTCGGGCACGGCACGGTGCACCGCGCCGTGCTGGGTGACGCGCTGCACGCTGGTGAGCCGGAGGATATCGCCCGCATGAAGCGGCTGGTGGAGGAGGCGCTGGACGAAGGCGCGGCGGGCTTTTCCAGTGGGCTCGAATACTGGCCGGGCATCCTGTCGTCGCCCGAACACCTGGTGCCCTTGTGCGAGGCAGCCGCGCAGCGCGGCAAACTCTATTCGACCCACGTGCGCAACCGGGATCGTCACTACGACCTGGGTTTTGGTGAAGCCATCTCGGCTGCAAGGCAATCGGGTGCCCGGCTGCAAATCTCGCACATCCAGACCAAATTCGGCGCACCGGCGTATGCGGGTGAACACACGCTCGAGCTGATCGCCGCCGCGCGCCGGCATGGCATGGACATCGCCTTTGACGTGATCCCGCACGACTGGAACAACACCAGCGTCATAGCGATACTGCCCAAGTGGGTGCGCGAAGGTGGCACGCAGGCCACGCTGGAACGCCTGAAAGACCCTGCCGTGCGACAGAAGGTCAAGGACAACCCGGCGCCGATGTTACTGATCGTGAAGGCCAGGCAGTGGAGCAAAGTGAAGCTGCTGAACGCGCGTGCCAATCGGGCACTGATCGGCACCGATTTTGCCGAGATCGGCCGCCAGCGTGGAGTTGACCCCTACGATGCCCTGATGGACATGCTGATCGAAGAAGGCGAAGACGCGACGCGCCTGATGTGGGCCACGCAGAGCTTCAGCGAGCAGGAGATCGAGATGTTCATGCGCGACAGCGCCTGCGCCGTCATCTCCGACACCGCCGCGCTGGCGCCGGACGGCGCGCTGAAGGACCAGCTGTTCTCGCTCAGCGGTTACGGCTGGGCCGCGCGTTTCTTGCAGCACTACGTTCGTGAGCGGCAGGTGCTCTCGCTGCCCGAAGCCATACGGCGCATCACCTCATTGCCGGCTTCGCGACTGGGGCTCAAGGATCGGGGCCGATTGCAGGTTGGCCACTGGGCCGACGTCACGGTATTCAACCCCGAGCAGATCGAGAGCCGCTTCACCGTGAGCCAGCCGCGTGCATACCCCGGCGGCATCGTTCACGTGATGGTTAACGGCGAATTGGCCATGCACGACGGGTGCCGTACCGACCACCATGCTGGCCGCGTGCTGCGCGAATTCCACGCCTGAGCACCGGCTGTCGTATGGGCGAGTATTAGTGACACTCAGATTTTGGGTGAGTGTGCCAAGCCCATGATTTTCAATGCAATTCGAGAACCTCAGTTGTAGGGTCACAAACGACGGCAAAACCCGAGTAAAAGTCGATCAAATTTACGCGACAGCCGGTTACAACCGCACTTGGTGAAATCACGAAAAACTGCGCCGAAAATTGAGTCACTTATTCAGCGCATCCTTAGGTGAGAATTGGCAAAGAATGATATTGAGAACACGACCAAGCGGAGTTACCGTTTTTCAATAAAATTGTGACTATCGAAACGGCGTTTTTTCTCACTTTTACTGTTTTAGAAAATGACACCTCTCTTCTGTACAAATTTACCGTTTTAATAACTATGCTCAACACAGGTCTGCATGAATTTCTCGCCCAAGATCGCGTGATCTGGGGGAAGCCAGCTGCCATAGCGGTGGTGGAAGAGGCTGACCGGCGGGGCGCGCAACGCATTTTTATCGTCACGGGCCGCACGCTGAACGGCCAAACTGAGGTGGTCAGCAAAATCCGTGCGGCTTTAGGTGCGCGTTGTGTCGGCACCTTCGATGAATGCCGGGAGCACACCCCGCGTGACAGCGTGATAGCGGCAGCAGCATCGGCGCGGGCCGCGAACCCAGATTTGATCCTCTCCATCGGCGGCGGCACAGTGATCGATACCGTCAAAGTGATGCTGATCGCCTTGGCGCACGATTTAACGCGGCCCGAGCAACTCAGCGATTTCCATTTACGTGTCAACCCTGACGGCAGCCGCCACGCGCCTGTGATCAAACCCTTGCCGTTTCGGCAAATCACGGTATCGACCACACTAAGCGCAGCGGAGTTCTCCAATTTTGGGGGCTGTGTGGATCCAGTGCGCCAGGTCAAAGATGGCTATATGGGCCGTGAAATTGGCCCGGCAGCGGTGATTCTGGACGCTGAAGCTACCGTGCCCACGCCCGAATGGTTGTGGCACTCAACGGGTATCCGCGCGGTGGACCACGCAGTGGAAGGCATTTGTTCGATTGCGCCATCACCCTTGATTGAGGCCGCCGCATTGCATGCGCTGAGGCTTTTGGCGAGCGCGATGCCGCGTGTGAAGGTCAATCCGAATGATTTGGACGCGCGGCTGCTGTGCCTGCAAGGCGCGTGGTTAGCGGGTATGGGCATTTTGCGTGTGCCTTACGGCGCCAGCCATGGCATGGGCCACTCGCTGGGTGCGGTCACCGGCATGAGCCACGGCCATACCTCTTGCGTGATGTTGCCGCAGGTGATGCGTTACAACCTGGACGCGACCCGGCCACAACAAGCACGTATTGCCGTAGCCATGGGTCGTGCGGATGGCGATGCTGCCGCCGCGGTGGCAGAGCTTATTGCTGCGCTGGGCCTGCCGTCCCGCTTGTCGGCGCTGAACGTCAAACGTGAGCAGTTTGCGAAAATTGCCGAAGGGGCGAAAGACAACCTGTGGGTGCGTACCAATCCGCGCCCAATCACCGATGCCGCCCAACTTATGGAACTGCTGGACAACGCCTGGTGATTAGGTGGGGTGGGTGGGTGGAGTCAACGTGTCGGATGGATGGGCCGGTCAATAACCTGGGTCACTGCGCTCGATAAAAATCACGCAGGCTTGCCGCCAAAGGGCCACAAGACCGGCGTTGACTTTTTGTAGGCCTCATAAGCCGGGTCTTGCCCCCAGCGTTTGTCGGCACTGGCTTCCAGCAGGGGCACACCGCTGACTTTGGTCAACAGCAAAGTCACAAACAAGGGCGACAGAATGCCGACCCATTGCCAGCCCGACAACATCGGCACACAAATGATGAACACGCCGACCCACAGCACGATTTCACCTACATAGTTCGGGTGTCGGGACTTGGCCCACAGGCCGGATTGGATGAATTTGCCAGCGTTAGCCGGGTTTGCTCGAAACTGGCGCTTTTGCCAATCGGCGATCACTTCGATTGAAAACCCGAGCGCCCAAATCGCCGCGCCGATCAACGTCCACGCGGTGGTGCTGTGCCAGTGTAGTGAGGCCACCACCATCAGCACCGGCAAGAGCGTTAAAAACACCCATAGGCCTTGCAGTGTCCAGGAGACCAGAAAACGCAAGAATGAAGGCTTGATGTGGGTGAAACGGGTGTCAGCGCCGTCTTTGTGGATGCGTAGGAATAAAAACAGCCCTAACCGAAGCGCCCATAAGCCACACATGGCCAATAACAACACGTCAGCCCACGAGCGCGGTGGCCCAAAACGGGCGACAAAGGCGAGCAAGAGCAGGTAGGTGGCGCTGCCCGTCAGGTCATAAAATTTTTCGGTTTGGAGCAGGAAGGCCGGTACAAAAGCCAACCACTGGATGGCAAAAGCCAGTGCCGCACAGACAGCCAGGAGCGGCCAGCCGCGCATCGTCACATAGGGCTGGCTCCCTGCCCAGGCGACCAGCGCCGCTATCGCCACTGTGACAAAGATAACCAAGACGGCCTTGAGGTTTTTGTTTTTCATGATGCCTGCATCGTAAACTCAACTCGGAACCCGAAACTATACCCAACGAGACACATCCAGCGAGACAGCCATGAACTTCACACTTTCAGACACCCAAATCTACTGGCGCGACCGCGTCAAAGCGTTCATGAACGCCCATATTTACCCGGCGGTGCCGGTATTTGATGCGCAAATGGCGTCGTTTGGCGAAAACCGCTGGCAAGTAGTACCGATTGTCGAAGAGCTCAAAGCCAAGGCCAAGGCGGAAGGTTTGTGGAATCTTTTTTTGCCCAAGGACTCAGGACACGAAGACAGTCCCTACCGAGGTGCGGGTCTCACCAATCTGGAATACGCCGTTTGTGCCGAGGAGATGGGGCGGGTCAAATTTGCCTCAGAAGTCTTCAACTGCTCAGCCCCGGATACCGGCAACATGGAGGTGTTTGCCAGGTACGGCTCCGAAGAGCACAAAAAGAAATGGTTGCTGCCTTTACTGGCGGGCGACATTCGTTCGGCCTTCCTGATGACCGAGCCCGACGTCGCCTCCAGCGACGCCACCAACATCGCTACCCGCATCGAGCTTGATGGCGACCACTACGTCATCAACGGCACCAAGTGGTGGTCCAGCGGCGTGGGCGACCCGCGTTGCAAGATTGCCATTTTGATGGGCAAGACGAATCCGGAAGCGCCGAAACATTCCCAGCAGTCGCAAATTTTGGTGCCCCTTGATACACCCGGCATCACGGTCGTGCGCATGTTGCCCGTGTTTGGTTTTGACGATGCGCCGCACGGTCACGCCGAAGTGACTTTGAAAAACGTGCGGGTGCCAGTGGAGAACCTTCTTTTGGGCGAAGGCCGGGGCTTCGAAATTGCTCAGGGCCGGCTTGGCCCTGGGCGCATCCACCATTGCATGCGCACGATTGGCAGCGCCGAGGTGGCACTGGAGAAGATGGTGCGACGCCTGCAATCCCGCGTGGCGTTTGGCAAACGGATTTCTGAACAATCGGTGTGGGAGGAGCGCATTGCGCATGCCCGAATTGACATTGAAATGACGCGCCTTTTGACCCTCAAAACCGCCGACATGATGGACAAACTGGGCAACAAACACGCCCGCGCCGAAATTGCCATGATCAAAGTGGCGGCGCCTTTGGCAGCGCTCAGGATCATCGACCACGCGATTCAGGCCTATGGCGCTGCCGGAGTCAGTACCGACGCGGGCCTGGCGCGCCAATACGCCAGTATGCGCACCATGCGCCTCGCAGATGGGCCAGATGAGGTACACAACCGCACCATCGCGCGTTTGGAATATGGGCGTTATGGGCTGGATAAGTCGGCCGCCAAAGTTTGATTCCAGTTTTGACACAAGTTTGGATATAGAAAGATCAACATGTCATTGTTTTCACTCGCAGGCAAAGTCGCCGTCATCACCGGATCATCCAAAGGCATCGGCAAGGCTATCGCAGAACGCATGGCTGAGCAGGGCGCCAAGGTGGTCATTTCCTCACGCAAAGCCGGGCCTTGTGAGGAAGTGGCTGCGGCGATCAACCAGCGGCACGGCGCTGGCACGGCGGTGTCGATTCCTGCGAATATTTCCAGCAAAGAGCAACTCAAACACCTGATTGACGAAACCTCTCGGCAGTTTGGAAAAATCGACGTGCTGGTCTGCAACGCAGCCAGCAACCCCTACTACGGGCCGATGGCGGGCATTGAGGACGAGCAATTCCGCAAGATCTTTGAAAACAACGTGATGTCCAATCACTGGCTCATCAACTTTGTCGCACCGCAAATGATCGAGCGAAAAGACGGCTCGATCATCATTGTGTCGAGCATTGGCGGCTTGCGAGGCACGCCGGTGATTGGCGCCTACGGTATCTCCAAAGCGGCGGACATGCAACTAGCGCGCAATCTGGCGCACGAGTACGGGCCGCACAATATCCGTGTCAATTGCATTGCACCGGGGCTGATTAAAACGGACTTTGCCAAAGCTCTTTGGGAAGATGTCGCGATGCTGAAAAAACGCACGGCGACGACGCCTTTGCGCCGCATCGGTGAACCGGATGAAATTGCGGGTGCAGCCGTTTTTCTGGCGTCGCGGGCGGGTTCCTTTATGACCGGGCAGGCATTGGTCATCGACGGCGGCGTAACGATTTAGCTCCATATTCAAATCATCCGGGAACGTCGTTTTACCTCCGAGCTGTTTTGAAGCTGTTTTTTGTCGACGCGGCTGTTTCACGAATGATTTAACAATTCAATAGCAGGAATATGCACACTTCGGCGCTGGTATTGTTCTCAGGTGGGCAGGATTCCACAACTTGCCTGGCACTTACGCTCTCAAAATATGAGCGGGTTGAAACCATCGCATTTGACTACCGGCAGCGTCATCACATTGAATTGGAATCCCGCCTAAACGTGTTGCGGGAGATTCGGGCGCAATTCCCCGATTGGGCCAGCAAATTGGGGGAAGACCATCTGCTGGATTTGGCTGTGTTGGGCGAAGTCAGCGAGACCTCATTGACGCGCGACACGGCTTTCAAAATAGAGCAAAGCGGCCTGCCCAATACCTTCGTGCCAGGGCGCAATCTCCTGTTTTTGACGTTGGCTGCCGCAGTCGCCTACCGGCGTGATTTACAAGTGATCGTCACGGGTGTCTGTGAGGCCGATTTCTCGGGTTACCCCGATTGCCGGGACGACACCATGAAGGCGATGCAGCTGGCGTTGTCTTTGGGGATGGACAAGCGCTTTCTTATCGAGACTCCGCTGATGTGGATCGATAAAGCAGCGACCTGGCAGCTCGCACATTCGCTGGGCGCAGCCTCTGGCCAAGCAGATGGCGCAGACAAGTTGGTCAACCTCATCACTGAGCACACCCACACCTGTTATCTTGGAGACCGCACATATCGTCATGCGTGGGGCTACGGCTGTGGGGATTGCCCGGCGTGTCTGTTGCGCGCCCGCGGGCACGCAAAGTTCAGGACTTGATCTGGTACAAGGCGGGTGAGTCTGCAGGCAAGCGTTCGAGTGTCCAGGTTTTCTGATGGAAAGCAGCTACCGACGGTCGGTGTGCTATTGAAATAATAGCGCCATTTGTAGATTTTACGAGACCTAGTAGTCGTTTGTAGATGGACTCCTCGGCATCCTTGTCCAAAGCGCTGGTGGCTTCATCGGCGAAGATCCAGCTGGGCTTCTTCAGAAACACACGGGCAATCGCCAAACGCTGCTGCTCACCACCTGACAGTTTTTGGCCCCACGCGTTGGATTCATCGAGTTGACTGGCCAGTTGCGGCAGCAGTGATTCTTCAAGCGCTGCCGTCAACTCGGCGTCGGTATAAGTTTCGGCGGGCATGGGGTAGGCCAGCGCATCCCGCAGAGGGCCGTTGGGGAAATAAGGCCGCTGTGGGATAAACATGGCCTTCGCCGGCTGCCCCAATTGGCCGCTCACGAATGGCCAAATGCCGGCGAACACCCGGAACAGGGTGGACTTACCGCTGCCAGACGGACCTTGCAACAGGATGCTGTCACCTGCGCGGGCTTGCAAGTCTGCTTTGTCCAGAAGGACTGCTCCCGTTGGTAAAGCCAGGTGCAAATTTTTCACCTCTAAGGCTATTGATTCAGTAGTCGATAGCGCATTGTTTTGTCGACCCAATGCCCCAAAACTTTCTTCAAAACTGGTCAATCGGTCGGTGGTTGCCTTCCACACGGCAAGCGTGCTGTAGTTATCGACGATCCAGCTAAGAGAGTCTTGTACGCGGCCAAAGGCGCTTGAAATCTGCATCAACTGGCCCAGCTGGATGGCGCCGCTGAAATATCTGGGCGCGGCTACGACAAAGGGGAACACCACAGCGGCCTGGCCAAAACCCACCGTAAACCAGGTCAAATTCTTTTGGGTTTTCAAGAGTTTCAAGTAGTTGGTCAAAACTTCAGAAAATCGCAAGCCGAGCTGTTTGCGCTCCACAATTTCGCCTTTGTCCAATGCAATTGACTCGCTGTATTCCCGTACGCGCACCATGTGATGGCGAAAGTTGGCTTCCAACTGCTGTTGCTGGAAGTTCAGGCGGGTCAAAGGTTTGCCAATCAGGTGGCTGAGGTAGCTGCCCACCAGGCAATACAGCACGGCGGCCCAAACCATAAAACCAGGAATGTCAAAGGACGTTCCGCCCAAGGTAAAGGCAAAGTTGCCCGACAAGCCCCAAAGGATGCCGACAAAACTCACCAAGGTAACGAGCGCATTGAGCAGGCCCATCGTGAGTGAAACGGTGTAACTTGTGAACTGGTTGATGTCCTCTTGAATCCGCTGGTCGGGGTTGTCGGGGCTCACTTCGTCTTTTTCTGGGTCACCATTGCGGCGCTCTTTTGTGAAGCGGTTAAGCTCCATTTTGTAGAAAATCTGATTGGATAACCAACGCTCAAGGTAATGGCTGGTCATCCAGGCGCGCCAGCGCATGTCAAGCAGTTGCGTGAGGTAAAACTTGTAGACGGCAATGATGATGAAACCAAAAGCCAGGTACGAAAAACGTCCCAATTGCGTCCAAAACACTGCGGCATCCTTGTTTTGTAACGCGTCGTAGAACAGGCGGTTCCAGTCGTTGATCTGAACCAGCATGAAAACTGAGCCGAGGTTCAGCGCTACGATGGCCGCGAGCAGGCCACGGGCTTGCCACCGCTCCTCCGACTGGAAATACGGAAGGCTGAGTGCCCAAACTTTGGCGGTTTGTGCTTTAAATGCGACGAGTTTGGCGGAAATGGTCATGACGACCATCATAAAACAAGCGCATTTTGTCGAACAGAGTCGATGGGTCGCTACCCATAAAGTACCAATTCCACCAAATATCGCGCCCCAAAAGGCAGCGCTAAATTCGCCCCTCTTCAACCGCATGACACGCGATACGTATGCTACCGATGGTTTTCAATTCGGGCCGCTCGATTCGGCAACGGTCATTGACGTTGGGGCAACGGGGATGGAAGGTGCAGCCAGGTGGTGGATTGAGCGGGTTGGGAACCTCGCCTTGCACTGGTGTGCGCGCTCGGCCAATGGCATGTATCTTGGGGATCGCATCCAGCAACATTCGCGTGTAGGGATGGCGCGGATTGGCGAACAGCTCTTGTTTATCGGCCAGCTCCACCAGACGCCCGAGGTACATGACGCCGACTTGGTCGCTGACGTGACGCACCACGGCCAAGTTATGCGAAATGAAGAGGTAGGTTAATCCCAGACGGCGCTGGAGATCCTTCATGATATTGAGCACCTGCGCCTGCACGCTGACGTCCAGCGCCGAGGTGGGTTCATCACACACCAAAAATTCAGGCTGGGTGGCCAGTGCGCGCGCAATGGAGATGCGCTGTCGTTGACCGCCAGAAAACTGGTGCGGATACTTGACGACGTCCAGCGGGCTCAAGCCCACTGACTTGAGCAACTCACCCACACGGTGGGTCAACTCGTCGGGTGCGGTCACCAAACCGTGTTCCGTCAAGGGTTCACCCACGATGTCTTTGACTGTCCACCGCGGGTTTAAAGACGCGTACGGATCCTGGAAGATCATCTGGATGCGCCGACGCAGTTGCAAGCCCTGCGACGTTTTGTAGCTGGCGTGGGCGTCTTGGCCGTCGAAAAAGAAGTTGCCACGGGTAGGCTGATACAGGCCCACGAGCAACTTGGCTACTGTGCTTTTGCCGCACCCCGACTCGCCGACCAAGGCGAGTGTCTTGCCCTTCTGAATCTCGAAACTCACGCCATCAACGGCGCGTAAATTCAGGCGAGGTTTACGTTCCAAAACACGGTTAAGCCAGGGCGGCGAGACATCAAAACTCATGGCCAGATCGTGCGCCTGCACCAGAGGCGAATTGGCGTGGGGCGCGGCTGAAGGGGCGGTCATGCCGGCGTCTCCTGGTGCAACCAGCAGGCTGCGCGTGAAGCACCGACGGACATCAACTCCGGCCTGGCAGAGCGGCACTTGTCAAACACTTTCGGGCAACGCGGATTAAACGCACAGCCTGGGGGAATGGCGTTCAGGCGGGGCATGGCCCCATCAATCTGACTCAATTGTTCGCGGTCTTCAGTGATATCGGGAATGGCACCCATCAAACCAGCGGTATAGGGATGCACGGGGTGGTTGATAACCTGATGAACCGGGCCAATTTCGGCGATTCTGCCCGCGTACATGACGGCCACGCGGTCACAGGTCTCGGCGATCACACCCATGTCGTGCGTAATCAGCATGACGGCAGCGCCATGGTCTTTGCAGATCTTTTTGAGCAGCGAAATGATCTGCGCCTGAATTGAGACATCCAGTGCTGTCGTGGGCTCATCGGCCACGATCAGTTTCGGCTCCGCGGCCAAAGCCAGGGCGATGACGACGCGCTGGCGCATACCCCCAGAAAATTGATGCGGGTAATGGTCGATACGCTGTTCAGGCGCCGGAATCCCGGTGTCTTGCAACAGCTTGATGGCCCGGTCACGTGCTTCACGTGGAGTTACGGGCAAATGCGCGAGGATCGTTTCAGTTATTTGGTGGCCCACCGTATTGAGCGGGTTCAGCGACGTCAATGGGTCTTGGAAAATTGCACCAATTTGCCGACCCCGGATGTGACGCATCGCGTCAAATTCGAGGTTGTCGATGCGTTTGCCTTCCAGCAAAATCTGCCCGCTGGCAATGCGACCCGGCGGCTCCAGGAGGCCAATGATGGCAGCGCCCGTGAGCGACTTGCCCGCCCCGGACTCCCCCACGACGCCCAAAATTTCCCCTGGCGCTATCTCAAACGAGATGTCGTCAATGGCGCGCAGAGTGCCGCGCCGGTTGGGAAACTCAACGACGAGATTTTTGACTTGTAGCAGCGACACCTTGTATCAACTGTTCATCAATTATTTGTTGACCTTGATGTAACGCCATGGCATTTCATTGCCGGGCAGTTGCACCATGTCGATGTTTTTCTTGGTAGCCCAGTTCAAGGCCTGTTGGTGCAGAGGGATGTGGCCGATGTCATCCTGATGTAGTTTGCTGGCTTCCCGAATCATTTCTGTGCGTTTCTTATCGTCGGTTTCAGAGGCGATTTTGGTGGTCAACTCATCGACCTTGGGATTGCTGTAACTGCCCAAGTTGAATTGGCCTCGACCGCCTTCACCCGGCGAGGACATGATGGGGTAGAGCACGTTGTGTGCATCCACAGTGCTGGAGGTCCAGCCCAACATATAGAAGCTGGTGTCACGACGCAGGATTTTGGGGAAATAAGTGCCCTTGGATTCCGCTTCGAGATTGATCTTGACGCCCACCCGCGCCAGTTGGCTGGCGACTGCCTGGCAGATGTCTGAATCATTGACATAACGATCGTTCGGGCAATTCATTTTGACTTCAAAGCCGCTCGGGTAACCGGCTTCTGCCAGCAGTTTCTTGGCACCTTCCGGGTCATACGGCAGGCGTTTGGCCAGGTCAGGTGCGTGACCTTTAACCTGCGGCGGGAACATTTGTGCGCTGGGTACTGCTGCACCCCGCATGACATTTTTGACAATCGCGTCTTCGTCAATCGCCTGAAAAAATGCCTGACGAACACGTTTGTCTTTGAACGGGTTTTTGCCTTTGACGTTGGAGAACAGCAACTCATCGCGTTTCTGGTCCATGCCGAGAAAAATGATACGCAGCTCCGGCCCTTGCAGGACTTTCAGATTGGCACTGTTCTTGATGCGCTCCACGTCCTGCACTGGCACGGGCTCCATCACATCAATTTCGCCCGAAAGAAGCGCCGCGACGCGGGTGGCATCACTTCCAATGGGGGTGAAAACGACTTCTTCCACATTGCCTTCGATCTTGCCCCAATAATTGCCGTTGCGTGAGAAGGTTGTGCGCACATTGGGCTGGCGTTCCCGCGCGCGGTACGGGCCTGTGCCATTAGCTCGGAATGAGGCGGCGTTTTCGATTCCCTTGCGGCGATCCACGGGTTTGGTGGCCTGGTTGTCTTCGCACCACTTTTTACTCATTTGCAGCCAGCCCGTAAACAACTCGGGAAGGATCGGGAACGGCGCGTTGGTGACAAAGTCAATGGCGTGGTCGTTGATCTTCCGTATCTCCTTGATCTGACCGACGTAGGTCTTCATGTCGGAGCCCACGTCTTTGGCGCGTTCGTAATTGAAGATCACATCATCGGCGGTAAACGGCGTACCGTCATGAAACTTTACGCCTTTGCGCAAATTAAAACGCCACACCGTGGGTTCCGTTTGCTTCCAGTCGGTGGCCAAGCCCGGTGCAAGTTTGTAGTCACTGCCGCGCACGACCAGAGGTTCGTAAATGTTGTTCAACACCGTCAGTTGCAGTGACTCATTGAGCGAATGCGGGTCCAGCGACAGGGCGTCGCCCTGATTGGCGATGCGCAGCGTGACCGCCGAAGCAGCCATCGAGGCCGACAGCAAAGTTAAGCTCAAAAGTTTGGGAAGTGTCTTTGCCTTGAACATGGGGGTACTCCTAGTAAGAAACGGAAAGGGGAAAAAGAGGTCGTGAAATTGAAGATGCAAATATGAACCGTCAGGCGCCCGCCAGCGGCAGCCCCTGCTCAACCAAACTGGCATGCAGTGCCGAGCCCAGCGGCAAAATTGCGTCATTGAAGTCGTACTGGCTGTTGTGAAGAAAACAGCTGCCAACGCCGTTTTCTTCGCCTTGACCAATGCGCAGATAGGCTCCGGGTTTGTGTTGCAACATAAAAGAAAAATCTTCTGCGCCCATGCTCGGGTCCATATTGCGCACGACTCGGTCAGCGCCTACCAAGGTCTGCGCCACGTTGGCCGCAAACACGGCCTCAGGTACGCTGTTGATCGTGGCCGGATAACCATCGGTATAGGTCACCTTTGCCGTCGCCCCGAAGCCTTGCGCCACCGCCGTGCATAACTCGCGCAGGCGACGTTGAAGCGTTGCTTTCACAGAAGGATTGAACGTGCGCACGGTGCCCACCAAGGTTGCGCTGCCAGGGATCACGCTGGGCGCTCCCAACTCACCTGCACGCATGGCGCAAATGCTGATAACGGCGCTGTCGACCGGGCGCACGTTGCGCGAGACAATGCTTTGGATTGCGGTGATCAAATGGGCGCTCACCAACACCGGGTCGATGGTTTGGTAAGCATGCGCGCCATGGCCACCGACACCGGTGACTTCAATCGTGATACGGTCTGCCGCCGCCATCATGGGGCCGGGGTTGACGCCAATAGTCCCAGGCTGCATGCTTGGCCAGTTGTGCATGCCGTACACAGATTGAACCGGGAAACGCTCAAAGAGACCGTCTTCGATCATGGCTTTGGCACCGGCAAAGCCTTCTTCGCCCGGCTGGAAAATCAGGACCGCCGTGCCGTCAAAGTTACGACTTTCAGCCAAATAACGTGCCGCACCCATCAACATGGCGGTGTGGCCGTCATGGCCACAGGCGTGCATCAAACCGGATGTGACGGACTTCCATTCGAAGTTGTTGTGCTCGCTCAGCGGCAGCGCATCCATGTCAGCGCGCAAACCGATCATCTTGCCGGTTGCCTGGGTTTTGCCCCTCACGATGGCTACCACGCCAGTTTTGCCAATTTTGGTGTGGATTTCGTCCACCCCGCACAATTTAAGCCCCTCTGCCACACGTTTAGAGGTGTAAACCTCTTCAAACCCCAACTCAGGATGGGCGTGCAAGTCACGGCGGAAAGCGGTGAGTTCGGGGTGATACTTGCTGATGTGCGCAAACGCCCGCCCGTTAATGGGCAGCATCGACAGCCCCGCCGCTGGGCGTAGTGCTTCGCTGGCGAGCGTCATCAGTGGCCCCCCACCTTGCCCACGCGCAGGCGCGGGTCAACGGCAAAATACAACAAATCCACCACCAGGTTGATGATCACAAAGATCAGGGCAATCAAGCACAGGTAAGCGGCCATCACCGGAATGTCGGCAAACGTCACCGCTTGGATAAACAACAAACCCATGCCCGGCCACTGGAACACTGTCTCGGTGATGATGGCAAAGGCGATCAGGCCACCGAGTTGCAGGCCCGTAATTGTCATCACGGGCACCAAGGTATTTTTGAGCGCGTGGCCAAAATGGATGGTTCTGTTCGAGAGGCCCCGTGCCCGTGCGAACTTGATGTAATCGGTGCGCAGCACTTCCAGCATTTCTGCGCGCACCAAACGCATGACCAAGGTGAGCTGGAAGATCGCCAGCGTCAAGGCCGGCAGAACGATGTGATGCCAGCCATCCGCCTTGAGCAGGCCGGTCGTCCACCAACCCAGCTTCACGGTTTCGCCACGTCCAAAACTCGGGAACCAACCCAGACCCACTGCAAATATCAAAATCAACAAAATGCCGATCAGGAAGGTCGGCAACGACACTCCAATCAGTGAAAGGGTCATAAAGACATGGCTGATGAAGGTATTACGCTTGAGTGCCGCATAAACCCCCATTGGGATGCCGACAACCAAAGACAAACCAGCCGCTACCAGCGCTAGCTCCAAAGTCGCCGGGAAACGCTCGCCGATCAGACGCGATACTTTAGCGCCTTGGCGCAGGCTCAAACCGAATTCACCCTGCATCGCGTTAGCCAGGAAGTGCCAGTACTGAATAAAAAATGGCTGATCCAAACCCAAGTCTGAACGCAATTGGGCGATTTGATCGGGCTTGGCGTCTTGTCCAAGCAAAAACACCACCGGGTCGCCCACGTATTGAAATAGCATGAACGCAATAAACGCCACCACCACCATCACGACGCTGGCCTGAATCAGGCGTTGCAAAATGAATGCGAACATGTGCCTTAGGGGATGAGTGGAACTATGGGATTCACGGCGCTAATCTAACAGAGCCCAGCGGGACGCGGTACGGTGGTTTCCATGATGAAAATGAAAGAACCTCGGCTTCGCGGCGCCAATCGCCGGGTAGCAAGCGGAGCTAGGCTTGTGCTGTCGGTGTCGTGCTTTGAAAATGCGCCTATCGCTTTTGAGCCAAGTCGATGCGCCCATACCAGGCACGTGTGGCTGTGCGGGTGTTGTCGGTATCCGTCATGATGCCAATGGCGACCAGTGCGCCGGGCGGCTCGCCGAATGCTTTCTCATAGTCATCGCGAATATTACGTTCGTAGTCGAGCCATTGGTTGAGCTTGGCAGCGCCCGATTCGACCACGATCTTGCGGATGCGGTCGGTGCGGGTGCTGTGGATGACACTCCCCGGCGCGCGCGTGTTGCACCAGACGTACATCAAAGTGGCGTAAGGCAGGGGCTCTCCCGTCATGACGTGGGCGAGTTCGGACAACATGGCGTTTTTGGCTGATAAACGGGCTCTGTCGCCCTCAAACGCCAACACGATGCGCACGGTCGAGTCAGCCGTGTCACGGTTTCCCAAGTCAGCCAAGGTGATGAGTTCCGGCACTTTCCAGGAGAAGCGGACGTGGTCAAGATCCTGCGGCTCCACCCGCACGGGTTGGCGCAAGAGACTTGCGGATGAATTGGAAGTCACGGCTACGGCATCCCGACCATCCAGACGCGTGTAGGTGTATTCAGTCGCTGCCTTGTTGGGTAACAGGAAGTGGCGCCAACTCCGTGCTTGGCCCTCTTTGGAAGCAACAGCAGGATGGGGTTTGGTCCAGGCATTGTCAAACACTGGGTTCGCAGATAGCGCTACAACTTCCGTGGTGGGCGTCGCACAACCGACTAGCAAGGCCATCCAACTGCTGGCGAAAAAGAGAGCGAAAACGAAAAAAACACGGCGCATGACGTAACGCTTTGAAGGCGCAAGGTAGTGGATTCAGATTGCTCCCCGACGTGGCGTTATTTTTATACGCTCTCACAAATGAAAAAAGCCTCTCAGTCCGAAGACTGAGAGGCTCTTAAAAGTTGCTAAATCAAGGTCGTACTAGACGACCGAGGGATTAGAACGTGTGGTTGACACCCATCATCCAAGCGGTGGTAGCACCACCGACAGGGGCCAGACCGCCAGCCAAACCACCGGTTGCGAACACCGAAGCGCCGTCGTTGCTCACGCGTGCGAGCGTAGCGTACACCTTGGTGCGCTTGGACAAAGCGTAATCTGCGCCGACAGAGATCAAAGTACCGATGGTGTCAGGAGCAGCGGGAGCACCCGTGTTGAAGGTCGAACGGCCATAAGTTGCCTTGATGGTCGTCGCGCCCAATGGAACAGCCAAGCCGAGGTGGTTGGTGGAGTTCGTCAACTGGGTACCAGCAACACCAAACGGGCCGTCAATGGCTTCGCGGCTGTAGGTGTAGGTCACTTTGGCTGCGCCGAAGTTGTACGAAGCAGCCAAAGAGCTGCTGGTGAAGTCACCCGTAGTCCCTTGAGCCGTTGCGGTAGCAACTGAGGCAACGCCGCGGGTCGTTTGTGTACCCAGACCCACGAAGATCGGGCCATTGCTGTAACGAGCCGACAGAGCGTAACCGTTACCAGCGTCAGAGTTGGCAGCGGCAGAAGAGTTTTCACCCATCCAGTACTGCACGTTGGCGGTCAGGCCACCGGCGATCACGGGCGTGGTGTAGCCAATCATGTTGGAGCCGTTAGCGGTAGTGGCTTGGAAAGTGGACGAAGCGCCACGGGCCAACAGGAGCAAAGCGTCAGCAACACCGTTGGTGGCCATTGGGTCAACCGAGACTTGAATCAGGAAGGTGCTGATGTAGTCACGGCCCAAACGCACTTCACCCCAGCCGCCCGACAGGCCGACGTAGGAGAAACGGTTGAACACGAAACCTTGTTGACCACCAAGGCCTGACGGAGCTGCGACGACAGCGGGTGCAATCGCAGGCAAACTCACGGTACCACTGCGCTGGTTGTTGGTGCTGAGGCCGCCGTTGGCGGAGCCGTTGTCAGCGTTCACAGCGCCTTCAATTTTGAAGTTGGCCTTCAAGCCGCCACCGAGGTCTTCAGTGCCGGTGAAACCCAGCTTGCTGGAACCGATGCCAGAGCTGAGCATGCCGGTACGGTTTGCGGTGTCACCAGTGACGCCGGTCAAGCCAGCGTCCATCGTGCCGTACAGGGTCACAGAAGATTGTGCAGAAGCCACGCCGACAACAGCCAGAGCAGCCAGAGCTACGAGAGTTTTTTTCATGTCAAATTTTCTCCAAGGTTAAACATAGGGCGCCGAAGAAGTTTTGAGAGTTTCGGCTCCCCGGGCCAACCTCCTGTTCAAGGAAGTTGGGTGTATTGAAACAGAGGCGGCGTGCCTTGGCAAAGGTGGAGTCCCTAAATTTGGTAAATCACGCCCATTTCGGTGCGTTTCGTTGCGATGGTGCAACAGGAGTTGTTGGGAAATTGCCGAATCCGGAAAATCTTAAAATGGGTCTGATGGACAAGTCCGCGGCGCCCGATCTCGACACTATTAGCCGCACCGGCGCAAGCCCAGGCGCTTTTGGGGCTACTCAGAGGCAGGTGGGCTCCGCTCTTGATGCCTCCATCATCGCTCTGCAAAGTGCTTTGAACACGCTCTTTGCCCGGCCTACAGCCAGTCAGCCCTGCCCGACGTTGCCCGAGTTGCCTGGGGTCAATGCGTCGGCCGATGCGCCGGTTTTAAGCAATGCCGAAAAAGCCCACGCCGGCGCCTTGATGCGCATCAACCACGTCGGGGAGGTGTGCGCCCAGGCCTTGTATTCAGCGCAGGCGCTTGCTACTGAAAACACAGCACTCAAAGCGCATTTCATGAAGGCCAGCCAAGAAGAAACGGATCATTTGGCGTGGACGGCTGAGCGCCTTCAAGAGCTCGGTGCGCGCCCTTCGCTCTTGAATCCGCTGTGGTACGCCGGGGCTTTTGCGATGGGGCTGGTGGCGGGGCGTTTGGGCGACAAAATCAGCCTGGGCTTTGTCGAAGAAACTGAAAAGCAGGTGGCGGCCCATTTGGAGAGTCACCTGGCGCTATTGCCACAAGGTTTGCCACAAGGTTTGCCACAAGGTTTGCCGCAAAGCGACGCCGCCTCACGCGCCATCGTGGCGCAGATGCGGGACGACGAGGCTACGCACGCTCGGGAGGCGCACGCGATGGGTGCTTTGGAATTACCGCAGCCCGCGAAAGACCTGATGCGCGCTGCGGCCAAGGTGATGACGACTGTGACTTACAGAATATAAAATACTAATTGATTAGTATTTAATCAAATATAGAATTATATTTGTAGCAAACTATTCATATTTTACGAGACCTAGTACCCGAGAAGACCGGGTAATTATTTTTGAATTAAATTTCAATAAGTTCAAAACTCGTCGTGATGGCCGCCGTCTTGCCCAGCATGATGCTGGCCGAGCAATATTTGTCATGGCTCATGGCGATGGCGCGTTCTACGGCTGAGGCCGCGATGCCTTTGCCCGTCACGGTGAAGTGCATGTTGATTTTGGTGAAAACTTTCGGGTCGGTCTCGGCGCGTTCGGCGCTGAGTTTGACGGTGCAGCCTTGCACGTCGTGGCGACCGCGTTTGAGGATGAGCACCACGTCGTAACAGGTGCAGCCCCCGGCGCCGGCCAAAAAGGTTTCCATGGGGCGCGGGGCCATGTTTTGGCCACCGTTGTCGGGCTTGGCGGCGTCAGGCGCGCCGTCCATCATCAGCGTGTGGCCGCTACCGGTTTCGGCAAGAAAACCCATTTTGGAGCGGGCGCCGGTGTTGCCGGTCCAGCTGACGGTACATTCCATGATTTCGTCCTTTAAATTGCCCCGCGCGGGGCAAAAAATTCTTCACTTACAATGAAGTCATGAGTTTACCCACACCCAGCGTCTCGCCGCTGTCGCCCGCAGACTACCTCACCAAAATCCTCACCGCCAGGGTCTACGACGTGGCCGTCGAGACCGCGCTGGAGCCCGCCCGCACCCTGAGCCGCCGCTTGCACAACACGGTTTTGCTCAAGCGGGAAGACCAGCAGCCGGTGCGCAGCTTCAAACTGCGCGGTGCGTACAACAAGATGGCGCATTTGAGTGCCGATCAGCTGCAAAAAGGCGTGATTTGCGCGTCGGCGGGCAACCACGCGCAGGGCGTGGCCTTAAGCGCCAGCAAACTCGGTGCCCGGGCCTTGATCGTGATGCCTACCACCACGCCGCAGGTCAAAGTGGATGCGGTGCGCGGTTTTGGTGGCGAAGTGGTGCTGTTTGGCGACAGTTATTCTGACGCCTACACCCACGCGCTGACCTTGCAAAAACAGCAGGGCCTGACTTTTGTCCACCCGTTTGACGACCCGGATGTGATCGCCGGGCAGGGCACGATTGCCATGGAAGTCTTACGCCAGGTGCAAACGCTGGGGGCGGACAAGGCCGCTAAAGCTGGGGATAGGGCGGGAAATAAAGCCGGGCAAAAAGCGCGCGGCAAAAATGCGGCGGGGGTAGATGCCGTTTTCGTTGCCATCGGCGGCGGCGGGCTGATCTCGGGCGTGGCGAATTACATCAAAGCGGTGGCACCCGAGGTGAAGGTGATCGGCGTGCAGATGAACGATTCGGATGCGATGACGCAGTCTGTGGCGGCTAAAAAACGCGTGACTCTGCCTGACGTGGGCCTGTTTTCAGACGGCACGGCGGTCAAGCTGGTGGGGGAGGAGACCTTTCGCGTGGCCAGCGGCTTGGTCGATGAATTCATGATTGTGGACACCGACGCTGTTTGCGCCGCCATCAAAGACATTTTTGTGGATACGCGCAGCATCGTCGAGCCCGCCGGTGCGCTGGCGGTGGCGGCGATCAAGCAATACGTGGCAAAGCACAAAACCAAAGGCGAGACGTATTGCGCGATTTTGTGCGGCGCCAATATGAATTTCGACCGCTTGCGCTTTGTCGCCGAGCGCGCCGAGGTAGGTGAGGAGCGCGAGGCGCTGTTTGCGGTGACGATTCCGGAGGAGGGCGGCAGTTT
>JANOXL010000110.1:0-16222 GCA_031418395.1 Rhodoferax sp.
GTTTGATCCAAGTTTTCATTTGAGATTCCTACACAAGTTGTTGAACAGGCCTTCAGTTTGCCTGCCAACCTGCGTGAAATCTTCTCAGCGCGGTCTCGGTTTGTTTCGTTTTATGTCAACAATGGGAATTCAGAAATAGGGAAATAAATAAACTAGAATTCAACAACCTAACAATATATGCCATTAGGTCTCACAAAATATAAATAATTAGCTATTATTTATGACAAATAATTGTACTAAATTTAAGTAAATTATTTTGCAAAAAGAAAATAAAAAAAACGAATCAATAATGAATAACCCGCGGCGCACCCCCGCCTGCGGCGATCACGTCACCCGTCACCGCGATCGAACGCGGTGAACATAAAAACGCCACCACATCGGCCACTTCAGCCGCATCCACCAAATGGCCAATGCTGTTGCCGCTCGCCATTTGCTGCTCCACCGCTTCGGCAGAGACGCCCTGCGCGGCTGCGCGGGCGGCGATCAGCGGCGCCGTGCGTTCGGTGCGCGTGAGGCCCGGATGCACCACGTTCACGTTGATGCCAAACGGCCCCAACTCGTCAGCCAGGTTTTTTGACAACGCCGCCACCGACACGTTACGCATGCTGCCCACCGCATTGCCGGTCTGGCGCGCTGCCAGGCCGCTGATGTTGACAATGCGACCCCAGCCGTTGGCCTTCATGCCGGGCACGACGGCTTTGGCTAAGCGGATGTAACCCATCACCTTGGTGTCCATCTCGCCTTGGTAAAAAGCGCCGGTGATTTCCGCCAGCTTGGGCGGCGCGGCAAATCCAGCAGGTTCCGCCGCCGCGTTGACCAAAATATCAATGTCGCCGCCCAGGCGCAATACGGCGTCTGCTACCGCGGTCTGGACTTGTTCGTCACTACGCGTGTCGGCCGACACACCGAACACTTTGCTGCCCGTGAGGCCCGCGATTTCGGTGGCCGCCAGGGTCAGCGCCTCAACATTACGGGCCAGCAGCGCGACGTCAGCGCCCTCCTCGGCCAACACCCTGGCGATCGCCTTGCCAATACCTTTGCTACCGCCAGTGACCAGTGCGCGTTTGCCTTTGAGTTGCAGATCCATGAGATGCCTTTGGGTTTAATGTGAAAGGAGGGGCCACTGTACCAACAGAATATCCATCGGGCACGCTGCGCTGCGTGAAGAGTCCAGGAAGCCTCCGAAAAACACCCGCTCGCAACCCCTGGATTGCCATGAAAAAAGCCGCTTCAACTTGCGTTAAAGCGGCTTCTTCAAATGACTTTGGTCGGTGTGAAAGGATTCGAACCTTCGACCCCTTGCACCCCATGCAAGTGCGCTACCAGGCTGCGCCACACACCGAAAAGAAGATTATAGCCCCCACGCTTCGCCGCTTCGCGGGTCGCTGCCCCCCAAGGGGGCGCATTTTTTCTTGGGGCGGCCCATCGAAAAAACAGCCCCGACGCTGCGCGCCAGAATTCAGTGTGAAGCCGTGAGCAACTCGCGAATCTCAAATAACTCGCGTCGCACCTGTATCAATTGCAAGGTGCCGGCAGACATCGTGTCTTCCAGTTGACTGTCAGCAAAGTCGTCAAGTTCGGAATCTGCCAGCTCGACCACGTCAACGCCGTCCAACATCACCTCGCCATTGCGTTTTTTGTCGCGCTCGGCCTGGACGATCTCTTGCATTTTGTTGCGCGCGCCGCTGATCGTGAAGCCCTGATCGTAGAGCAAATCACGGATCCTGCGGATCATCAACACCTCATGGTGTTGGTAATACCGCCGGTTGCCGCGTCGCTTCATCGGGCGCAGTTGCGTGAATTCCTGCTCCCAATAACGCAGCACATGCGGTTTTACGCCGCACAAATCCCCGACCTCACCGATGGTGAAGTATCGTTTGGCGGGAATGGCTGGAAGCGCTTTCTCCATTTAAATCAATGCTATACGAGAGAAAGCTTCGAGGTTACTCTAAGTTGCCACAGCGTGTAAAGGTAGAAATACCGTGTGGTTTGGATGTAACAGATTGTCGCTTTTCTGGCGACACGACGAGCCCGTCCAGGCAGGCTCGACATAACCAACCGCTTGGTCGCGCAACCGTAAGGCCCACCCCAAGTGGTGGCTGCGGACTTAACTGACGATCTGGATTTGCTCTTTGAGCTTGTGGCTGGCGTGAAAGGTGACGACGCGGCGGGCGCGGATCGGAATCGCCTCGCCCGTACGTGGGTTGCGGCCTGGGCGGGGTGCCTTGGTGCGTATCTGGAAGTTGCCAAACCCGGAAATTTTGACGTCGGCGCCTTCGATCAAACGCACGGCGATCAAGTCAAAAAAGGCGTCGATCATGTCTTTGGACTCGCGTTTGTTCAGGCCGATCTGGTCAAACAACAACTCGGCCAACTGCGCCTTGGTCAAAGCTGGGGTTTCCAGTGTCTCTACGGTAAATTCCATTCGTTCACCTCGTCCTAATTCAAACTGTTGTCTTAAGCTTTTGTTTCAAGCTTTTGCCTCAAACCCTCTGGCGCGCTCCGACGTCGCGCCCTAATTGGGCAATCACGCTTTGCACCGCGGCTTCAATCTGGGCTTCAGTCAGTGTCGCGTCCTCGCTGTTCAGCGTCAAGCGAACCGCCAGGCTTTTTTCAACGCTTGTTGTTGACGAACCCGAGGCCGATGTTGGGCTGTTGTCGGCTTTGGGTCGATAGACATCAAACAGCCGCGCGTCCTTGAGCAAACCGCCGGTGGGTGCGGCCCAGATGGCGGCCATCAGTGCACCGTGGGTGAGCTGCTCGGCCACCAGCACGGCGATATCGCGCTGCACCGCCTGATGTTTGGACACGCCGGCAAAGCTCGCCACGGGTCGCTGCAACACGGCGTTCAAGTCAAGCTCGAACAGCACCGGCGCCACCGCCAGATCGTAGGCCTGGCGCCATTTGGGATGCAGCTCCCCCACGAAGCCGATACCAATACCGGCCAGCAGTACCCGGGCGCAACGGCCTGGGTGCAAGGCCGGGTGGCTGGCAGTTTCAAACACCGGCTTCAAGGGCGCAAGCAGCGCCTCGATGTCGCCTTTCATATCGAAAAAGTCGACGCCCTGCTCTTTTCGGCCCCATTGCAGCGCGTCGGCATTGCCGCTGACCAAGCCTGCCAAGCGCATCGGTTGATCAAAACCTTCGACGGTGGTGTCGGTGTTTTTGACCGTCGCATCGCGCAAAAACACACGCCCGAGTTCGAACACGCGCACGCGCTCGGCTTTGCGGTCGAGGTTGAATTTCAGTACCTGCAAGAGCGAACCCAAAAGCGAAGAACGCATCACACTCATCTGGCTGGCAATCGGGTTCAGGAGTTTGATCGGGTTCTGATTGCCCGCCAGTTCATGCTCCCAACGCGCTTCGACGAAGCTGAAATTGATGGTTTCCTGATAGCCCAGCGCGGCCAGCGTGCGGCGCACGGCAAACGGGCTGCGTTGGCTTTCCAAGCGGATTTTGGCGGTGATGGGCGCCAGTGGCGGCGTGGCGGGCAGGTTCTCGTAGCCCAGCATGCGGGCCACTTCCTCGATCAAATCTTCTTCGATTTGGATGTCAAAGCGGTAGGGTGGCGGCGTGACCGTCAAGACACCGGCCGCCTCTACCACCGGCAGCCCCAGCCTTGTCAACGCGCCCACACACTGGGCTTGTGTGATCGGCATGCCGATGACTTTGGCAGCGCGCGCGACGCGCAATTGCACGGGCAGGGCCTTGGGCTCATTGACACGCTGGTCGTCAATCGGACCGCAGACCGTCTCGGAGGTGCCGCAGATATCGAGGATCAACTGGCTGATGCGCTCAATATGCGCCACGGTTTGGCTCGGGTCTACGCCGCGCTCAAAACGGTGGCCAGCGTCTGTCGAAAAATTGAAACGGCGCGAGCGCCCGGCAATGGCGGTGGGCCACCAAAATGCGGCCTCCACATAGACGTGGCGCGTGTCGCCGGAAACCGCCGTGGCGTCGCCACCCATGATGCCGGCCAGGGACTCAACCTGGTTGTCATCCGCAATGACGCCAACTTTTTCGTCAACGGTCACGGTGTTGCCATTGAGCAGCTTGATCTGTTCCCCAGCTTTGCCCCAACGCACGTCCAGGCCGCCGTGGATTTTGTCGAGGTCAAAAATATGGCTCGGTCGACCGAACTCAAACATCACGAAATTCGAAATATCGACCAGTGCCGTCACACTGCGCTGTCCGCAGCGTGCGAGTTTGTCGACCATCCACTGCGGCGTTTTAGCCTGGGTGTTGAGGTTTTTGATGACGCGCCCACTGAACCGGCCGCACAGGTCGGGTGCGCTGATCTTCACCGGCAACCGATCCGTCGAATGCACGGCGACGGGCGGAAAACCGGGCTGCGCCAAGGGCGCGCCAGTAAGCGCCGAAACTTCGCGCGCCACACCATAAACGCTCAAGCAATGCGCCAGATTCGGCGTGAGTTTCAGTGTCAGCAGCGTGTCGTCAAGCCGCAAATAGTCACGGATGTTTTGGCCTAAAGGCGCATCTGCGGCGAGTTCCAGCAGGCCGCCGTGGTCTTCGGAGAGTTTCAACTCCCGCGCCGAACACAACATGCCTTGGCTTTCAACGCCACGCAACTGCCCTAGTTTGATCACAAAGGGCTTTACATCAGAACCTTCAGTGTCGGCGGGCGGCAACTCTGCACCCACCAGCGCACACGGCACGCGGATGCCAACCCGTGCGTTCGGCGCACCGCAGACGATGTTCAAGTAGTTTGCAGCGCCGCTGGCGTCAACTTGGCCCACATCGACCTTGCAGACGCGCAAACGATCCGCATTCGGGTGTTGAATGGCCTCTTTGATTTCACCGACGACGATGTGGGTAAACGGCGGGGCGACGGGTTTTTGCTCTTCAACTTCAAGCCCGCCCATGGTCAACGTGTGGGCGAGTTGCTCGGTCGTCAAACGGGGGTTGCAGAATTCACGCAACCAGGATTCAGGAAATTGCATATCGAATCGTGTGGGTGGGAATTACTGGAACTGGCTTAAAAAGCGGATGTCGCCGTCGAAAAACAGGCGCAAATCATTCACGCCGTAGCGCAGCATAGTCAGCCGGTCTGGCCCCATGCCAAAGGCGAAACCGATGTATTTCTCGGGGTCCAGGCCCATGTTGCGCACCACGTTGGGGTGGACTTGGCCGCTACCAGCCACTTCCAGCCATTTGCCTGCAAGCGGGCCGTGCTGAAACTGGATATCGATCTCGGCGCTGGGCTCGGTGAAGGGGAAGAAACTCGGCCTGAAACGAAGGATGAGATCGTTGGTTTCAAAAAACGTACGGCAGAAGTCAGTGAACACGTATTTGAGGTCTTTGAAACTGACGTTCTCGCCAATCCACAAACCCTCACACTGGTGGAACATGGGTGAATGAGTAGCATCGCTGTCCACCCGGTAGGTGCGGCCGGGCGCGATCACGCGGATTTCAGGCATCGAACCGGAGTACAGCGCTTGATTCTGGCCCTGAGTCTCGCCATTGCTTACATTACCGCTATACTTTTTGACATGCTGCACGGCATGGCGAATTTGCATCGGGCTGGTGTGGGTGCGCAGCAGGTTGGGCGCCGTGGCCGAACCGCCTTCAACATAAAAGGTGTCATGCATGGAGCGCGCCGGATGGTCTTCAGGCGTGTTAAGCGCCGTGAAGTTGAACCAATCCGATTCGATTTCCGGCCCCTGCGCCACGTCAAAGCCCATCGAACCAAAAATCGCCTCGATACGCTCTAGCGTCATCGATACCGGATGCAAGCCGCCCTGCCCCCGCTGGCGCCCTGGCAAAGTGAGGTCTAACGCTTCAGCCTGCAACTGCGTCTGCAATTCGGCATCCGCCAAAGCCTGGCGCCGTGCCGTCAGAGCCTGCTCAATGTCCTGTTTGGCCAGGTTAATAGCTGCGCCGCGCGATTTTTTCTCATCCACGGAGAGTTGCGCCATACCCTTCATCAGCTCGGTGATACGGCCCGATTTGCCCAGAAACTGGGCCTTGGCGTTTTCCAGATCGGCAGGCGTGGCGGCGGCTGCAAAACTCTGGCGCGCAGCGTTCACCATGACGAGCAAATTTTGAGCGGTGTCGTTCTCGGAGTCGTTCATGCGTTCGCGTGATATTTCGAAATATCTTCTGGAAAATAGAAAGGGCTAGTGCATTTAAGCCCTAGCCCTCATAATTATTGATTTTTCAGCTATTGATATATTAGCTGATTTGAATCAATTTTAAGCAGCCAATCGGGCTTTTACCTGATTAACGATGCCTTCAAACGCTGGCATATCGTGGATAGCGATATCAGACAAAACCTTGCGGTCGATCTCAATACCGGCTTTCTTCAGGCCATTGGCGAATTGGCTATAGGTCAAGCCACAAGTGCGGGCAGCGGCGTTGATACGCGCAATCCACAACTGGCGGAACACGCGCTTTTTGGTGCGGCGGTCACGGTAGGCATATTGCCCGGCCTTCATCACCGCTTCTTTGGCGATGCGGAAAACATTGCCGCGGCGACCGCGGAAACCTTTGGCGAGGGCGAGAACTTTTTTGTGGCGGGCGCGAGCCGTTACACCACGTTTGACGCGAGGCATGTGAGTACTCCTTGTTCGTGGTTAATTAAATGCCCTGGCCGGGCAACATCTGCGACACGTGACCCATATTGGTCTCGTGCACACCTGTTGGGCCGCGCAAATGGCGTTTATTTTTGGTGGTCTTCTTGGTCAGAATGTGACGCTTGAAGGCTTGACCGCGCTTGACGGTGCCACCGGGACGAACGCGGAAACGCTTTTTGGCGCCGCTCTTGGTCTTCATTTTGGGCATATAAATGCTCCTTCTTCATTGTGCTCGTGAGGCGTCAGTGAGAGGTTCACTGCCTTGTTGGCCCCGAGTCACTTATTCACGATTCACATCACACGCGATAACCGCGTTGCAACGACCACAGCAAAAATGCTGTTTTCAAACTCAGGTGCCGAAGCACTGTCTTCGTCGTTACGCCTTGTTCTCGCGCGTTCTGCTAACCGTCAAATTTTCAAAACTTCAAATTTTCTCAAGCAGTCGCCTAAACAGTCGCTTCACTCGCCACAACTGCCACCTTTGCCGCTGCAGGCTTCTTCTTGCCCGGCGCGATCATCATGACCATTTGCCGGCCTTCGAGCTTGGGAAACTGCTCGACCACAATCAAATCTGCCAGATCAGCGCGCATGCGGTTAAGCAGCTCCATGCCGATCTCCTGGTGCGTGATCTCGCGGCCCCGAAAGCGCAGCGTGATCTTGCATTTGTCACCTTCATCCAAAAAGCGCTTGATATTGCGCAATTTGATGTTGTAGTCCCCATCGTCAGTGCCGGGACGGAATTTGACTTCCTTGACCTCGATCACCTTCTGCTTGGATTTCGCCTCCGCCGCCTTCTTCTGCTCTTGGTACTTGAACTTGCCGTAATCCATCAAGCGGCACACTGGCGGAACCGCCGTGGCGGAGATCTCGACCAGATCAACATCAAGCTCACCCGCCATGCGCAGGGCGTCGTTGATATTCACCACGCCCAGCGGCTCGTTTTCGACGCCAGAGAGGCGCACCTCGGGTGCCATGATCTCGCGGTTCAGGCGGTGTTTGCGTTCTTCACGGTGACGGCGGTCACGAAATTCAGTAGCGATGGTTCATTCCTTCAATATTTTTGCTACAACTATTGTAGCGACAACCGATGGCTGCGCGAGAGCCAAAAGCAGACTCGCCTATAGCGAAACTCTTGTGGCTCAAAACTCCAAGTAAACTCTAAGACTTGAGGGCAATGTCGCCAGCGATCTTTTGTACAAAGGCATCGAGGGACATCACACCGAGGTCAAGATTGCCCCGAGCGCGCACTGCAACGGAACCTGCTTCCTTCTCTTTGTCGCCAGCGACTAGGATAAATGGGAGCTTTTGCATTGAATGCTCGCGTATTTTACGCGTAATTTTCTCGTTGCGCAGGTCAGTGATCACCCTAAGCTCTTGATTTGGCAGTGATTTCCGTAGTTTTGCGGCGATTTCACGACAATATTCAGCCTGTGCGTCGGTAATACACAAGATCGCGACCTGCACCGGCGCGAGCCAAGTCGGCAGCGCACCCGCGTGTTCTTCGACCAAAATCCCGATAAAACGCTCCAGGCTGCCGACGATGGCGCGGTGCAGCATGACGGGCCTATGCCGCGCCCCATCTTCACCCACGTATTCGGCTCCTAACCGTTCGGGCATCGAAAAATCGACCTGCATCGTGCCGCATTGCCATTGGCGGCCAATCGCGTCTTTCAGCGTGTATTCAATCTTGGGGCCGTAAAACGCGCCATCCCCCGGTGAGATTTCGAATTCGCAGCCCGAGGCGCGCAGGCTGTCCATCAGGGCTTTTTCGGCTTTATCCCAGGTTTCGTCCGAGCCGATGCGTGCCGCGGGTCGCGTGGCCACTTTGTAAATGATGTTTTTGAAGCCGAAATCGGCGTACACCTTCTGCAAGAGCGTGGTGTAGGCCGTGCATTCACCCAGAATCATGTCTTCAGTGCAGAAAATGTGCCCATCATCCTGCGTGAAGGCGCGCACCCGCATGATGCCGTGCAGCCCGCCCGTGGGCTCATTACGGTGGCATTGGCCGAACTCGCCGTATCGCAACGGCAGGTCGCGGTAACTCTTGATGCCCTGGTTGAAGATGATGATGTGGCCGGGGCAGTTCATGGGCTTCAAGGCGTAGTCGCGTTTTTCGGACTCCGTCGTGAACATGTTGTCGCGGTATTTCTCCCAGTGGCCGGTTTTCTCCCACAGGCTTTTGTCCAGAATCTGCGGGCCTTTGACCTCTTGGTAACCGTTGTCGCGGTACACCTGGCGCATGTACTGCTCCACGCCCTGCCACACCGTCCAGCCTTTGGGATGCCAAAACACAGTGCCCGGTGAATGTTCATCGATGTGGAACAAATCCAGCTCACGGCCCAGTTTGCGGTGGTCGCGCTTCTCTGCTTCTTCGAGCATCGTCAGGTGTTGCTGTAACTCGTCTTTGGTGGCCCAGGCCGTGCCGTAGATGCGCTGCAGCATTTCATTGCGGTGGTCGCCGCGCCAGTAGGCACCGGCCAGCTTCATCAGCTTGAAGTGTTTCAGCTTGCCGGTGCTGGGCACGTGCGGGCCACGGCACAGGTCTTCAAACTGGCCTTCACGGTAAAGCGACACGTCTTCGCCCGCTGGAATCGCGCCGATGATCTCGGCCTTGTAATGCTCACCCAGACCCTTGAAATACGCCACGGCCTCGTCGCGCGGCAAGACACGGCGTGTGACGGGCTCGTCTTTGTTCGACAGCTCCGTCATCTTCTTCTCGATGGCGGCCAGGTCGTCCAGCGTGAACGGGCGCTTGTAGGAGAAATCGTAAAAGAAGCCGTGCTCGATGACCGGGCCGATGGTGACTTGCGCGTCGGGGAACAACTCTTTGACCGCATAGGCCAGCAGGTGGGCTGTCGAATGGCGGATCACTTCAAGGCCGTCAGCGTCTTTGGCGGTGATGATGGCAAGTGTGCTGTCTTGCGAGATGGTGAAAGAGGTGTCCACCACTTTGCCCGATCCTTCGGTTTCGCTTGTTGCTTTCACTTTGCCAGCCAGCGCCGCTTTGGCGAGACCTGAACCGATGGAAGCCGCCACATCGGCCACGGTCACTGGGCCGGGGTAGTCGCGTTTCGAGCCGTCTGGGAGTGTGATTTGAATCATGATGAAATCGGAAACTGAAATGGTTGCGGGAAAAAGGCAAAAAAGGGCGAAAAAAAGCGCGGTACTCGCCGCGCTTTTTTACTCTGTTCTACTATGAATTATGTAGCTTCCTGCGCACAAGGCGCACGGACTACGGCCTCATACGTCTATGAAATCAAGGCTGAAGTAGTTCGCGGTGTCATAACCAGGATGCCTTTCTCGCTCTTATCAAAGCTTGCTTCTGCAATTGTCTGAACTGCTGCGATTTTACATGCTAGTTTCTGAGCCATCCCTAGCTGTCAAACAGGCAAGCGATCAAACAGTCAATCAGACCGCCATCTTTTTGACCAGGTCTTTGGTCGCTGCGCAGAAGTTGTCGATCTGCGCACGGTTGTTCCATAGGCAGGCATTGACACGCTGGGGGTGGTCCATCGGCGCTGGCGCCAAAGACGCCGGATCGCGATTTGGAATCGTGCCCGCCGGAAACGCAGTTGCTTCCGGGTCAGGTCGGCGCGTCAGGCCATTGTTGCCCACACCCAGCCCGCTGATACGGAACCCATAGTCGCGCAACATCCGCGCTCGAAAATCGACGTTCAGCTTCTCGTCCCAACGCTGGGTTTTGGTCGGAAACGGGTTGAAAGCAACAATGCCCGACTTAAGCGCCGCATCTTGCGTTGGCCGAAGCACGCTGTCTTCGCCGAAATTGGCCACGAGTTGGCGAACAAAATAATCTCCCAAACGCGTGTGCCAGGTTTGAATCCGTTCGCGGCCAATCTTGTCCCACATCAGGCAGGCATCGGTCAAGGCACGCCAGTCGCCGCTCTCGGGGAACCCATAAAACTGCAGGGCAGCGGCAATATCCCAGTCACCGCGCGAGCCATCAAACGGGATGTCGCGCGACTGGGTGCGTGTAAGGTGAAACCGGGGCAAGTCGGTCATGTTGCTGGGCAGCTTTTTGTTGCGAACGTACAGCATGCCAGTACCGCCGGGGCCGTTTTGCCACTTGTGGCCACACAGTGCGAAGAAGTCGATGCCGGTTTCGTCCAGCTTGGGGTCAATCATGCCGTTGTAATGGGCACCGTCCACGATGGTGATGGCACCTGCCTTCTGCGCCGCTTCCGCAATTTTCCGCTCCGGCAAACGCATGCCGGTGGGCCACAACGGGCTGCTGAAAAAGATCACCTTGGTCTTGCCGGGTGTCACGCGGCGCTGCAAAGCCGCCACGACTTCATCTGCCGTGGCGGTTTTGTGAACCGGAATTCCCCATTGCTTGATGACCACGCCGTGCCGCGCGGCGACGCGCAAAGCCAGCGTGATGCCGGTGGGGTGCTCCAAGGGCGATATCAGGATTTCATCACCCGCCTTCCATTCGATGCCGTTCATCGCCAGCGAGAGTGCATCCGTGGTGTTGCGGGTAATCGCTATTTGGTCTGGGGTAGTCCCATAACACTTGGCAATCGCGCCACGCATTGCCGCGGAGGGCTGAACATACACGGGGAACGGGTCACGCGCCATTTGATCCAGACCCTCTTTGTAGCGCACCATCACGCTCTTGGGCACCGATCCTTTTTGCGCCGCCATGAAATAGACGACCGCCGGATCCAGCGTGAATTCATCTTTGGCCAATTGCATGAAAAAGGGTTCTTCCCGCGCGAAGTAGGCGCCGTCATCCGCATTGAGCGCCAGCGCCGCAGCCTGCATGTCACCGGTTTTGCCTGTCGCAGCCGCCTGCGCTGCGGCCGGCCCATGGGCCACCGCCGCTAGCCCTGCGCCAATACCCGCTCCAATGCCGACGCCCATACGCCCCAACGCGTCACGACGACTCAAAGGGGTGTGAATTGGCGTGTGTACAGGCGTATGAGCGGGCGTTTCGACGGCTGGCTGCGGCATGGCGGATTCCTTTATTGAGTTGAATAGGGGTTGGCCACATGACCATACCCGGCATCATTCAATGTAATCGGCAATCGAATTCAGTGCAATATGAATGAAAGGTCGTTGCGCAGCAAATACATGACCAACTCTTGTCGGAAGCAAAGTGCATCCGCGTCCGAAGGAGGTCTTGGTCAACAGAAAAGAAAAGGCCCGCGGGTGGGCGGGCCTCTACTTCATCGGTACTTGTTGCCAAGAGCGCCGCTCAAGCGCTCTGCGCAACAACGCCGATCAGTGGAACTGCTCTTCTTCAGTCGAACCGGTCAGCGCAGTCAGCGACGACGCACCACCCTGGATGGCCATCGTCACTTCGTCGAAGTAGCCTGTGCCCACCTCTTGCTGGTGGCTCACGAAGGTGTAGCCACGATCGCGGGCGGCGAACTCGGGCTCCTGCACCTTCTCGACGTAGGCGGTCATGCCGCGTTTGACGTAATCCTGGCTCAGGTCAAACATGTGATACCACATGTTGTGGATGCCAGCCAGCGTGATGAACTGGTACTTGTAGCCCATGCGGCCGAGTTCGCGCTGGAACCTGGCGATATCCGCGTCGTTGAGGTTCTTCTTCCAGTTGAAAGACGGCGAGCAGTTGTAAGCCAGCATCTTGCCGGGGAACTTCTTGTGCACAGCGTCAGCGAAGTCTTGTGCGAACTTCAAATCTGGTGTGCCGGTTTCGGCCCACACCAGGTCAGCGTACTCGGCGTAGGCCAAGGCACGGGCGACAGCTTGGTCAAAGCCCTTGCGGGTTTTGTAGAAGCCTTCAGGTGTGCGCTCGCCTGTCAGGAACGGCTTGTCAATCGGGTCGTGGTCGCTGGTCAGCAAATCAGCCGCCTCGGCATCGGTGCGGGCAATCACCAAGGTGGGCACGCCGGCCACGTCAGCGGCGAAACGCGCGGCAATCAGCTTCTGCACGGATTCGTTGGTGGGCAGGAGAACTTTGCCGCCCAAGTGGCCGCATTTCTTGGCGCTGGAGAGCTGGTCTTCAAAGTGCACGCCGCCCGCGCCGGCCTTGATACAGGCTTTCATCAGTTCAAACGCGTTGAGCACGCCGCCAAACCCGGCTTCTGCATCGGCCACGATCGGGGCGAAGTAGTCCGTGTAACCTTTATCGCCAGGGCCCACGCCTTTGGACCACTGGATTTCATCGGCGCGCGTGAAGGTGTTGTTGATGCGCTCGACCACCTTGGGCACCGAATCGACGGGGTACAGCGACTGGTCGGGGTACATCGCCGAATAGCTGTTGTTGTCAGCAGCCACTTGCCAGCCAGACAGGTAAATCGCCTTCACGCCAGCTTTGACTTGCTGCATGGCTTGGCCGCCGGTCAATGCGCCCAGGCAATTGACGAAGTCTTCCGTGTGCAGCAAGTCCCACAGTTTTTCAGCGCCACGACGAGCCAATGTGTGCTCAACAGGGAACGAGCCGCGCAGGCGCACGACATCCGCTGCGCTGTAGCCGCGCTTGATACCTTTCCAGCGGGGGTTGGTGGCCCAGTCTTTTTCGAGCGCTTTGATTTGCTGCTCGCGGCTCAGTTGTTCGGTAAGGCTCTGTGGCATGGAAAACTCCTTGAGGTGAATAGAAACGTTCCGCAGTGCAGGTGCGCGTCAGCTTGTAGGCTGTGTTGGTTTGCGCTGCTGATGCGTCTATTCTATGTCTTATAGAAGACTTGTGATTATCTTATGTCTTATATAAGACATTTATTTAATTGTTTGAAATCAATCGCTTAGTTAGGTCATTTCGCAATATGAGTTGAAACTTCTCATATTGAGAAATTATTCCGCATTGCACCAAATTTAATTTCACAACATGAAATTTGGAAGCGCCCGGTGGAATCAGGCACGCAAGGCGCGCTAACAGGCGCTCATGAATGGCGATCGCGTATCCAATCGCCACTGGCAATTTGCGGGCAATTCACCACATAACGCGGGTTGACTTCGTAGACGATGCACATCAGCCGCTGCCCTGCCACCTCCACCGCGATTTCACGTTTGAAGTATTCCTCGCTTTGCTGCGGATACACCTCTTCGAGCTCGTCCAGCTCGCGCTCCAGGGCAGGTTCAATCGCGTACACCTCGCCGTGCACGCGGCAATCAGCCGATTCATCCAGCATAACGCCAGGGTAAGCGCCCAAGTGGTACATCTTCCCGGCGATAGTGGCCCGGCCTACCCACAAAGGTGCCGGTGTCCGCTGGGTGATGTCGTTGTCATCACCTTGCCGCAGTGTGCCGTAGACAAAAACGTGGCGCAAAGTGGCAGGCTGCAAGGTGCCATTCGGAGAGGCTTCACCTGATTTGGGTTGTTGGGATGACGCTGACATGATCTGCGAGATTCTGGGTTGGGTGACGTTGAGCTGGCGTTGAGCTGGCGTTGAGTTGGGCTTGTGCGATGTTGAGCATGTAGGAGGCTTTGGCCTCATCATTGAGCTACTTCGTATAGTTGGGCAGTTTCATTATTCCCCAAGCTTTTGATGCCCAACCCCATGTCCCCGCAGAATCGGCCCGCTGACATCCCACCCCCCTCGCGGCTGGTGGCGTTTGCCTGCCTGGCAATGAGCATGGCCTTGGTTGGTAGCTACGTGGCCTTGTCCAAGCCACTCGTGGCCATGTTTCCGGTGTTTCTGCTGGCCTGGTTGCGTTTTGGCGTGGGTTGCTTGGCAATGACGCATTGGTTGAAGAAACCGTCCACAGAAGCGCCACTACCCCGCAACACCCGCTGGCTGGTGTTTGTCGAATCCTTCCTGGGCAACTTTCTCTTCTCTATTTGTATGTTGTATGGCGTGAGTATGACCAGCGCCGTATCTGCCGGGGTCATCATGGCGCTGATTCCTGCCATGGTGGCATTGATGAGCTGGGCCTTTCTGCGCGAACAGATTGGTGCGCGGGTCTGGTTGGGCGTGGCCCTGGCCGTATTCGGAGTGGCTTTTTTTGTGTTTTCAAAATATGAGCTTTTTAAACCCTCACCTGAGGGGAATTCAGCCTCAGTTGTTTTAAACAACAACTTATGGGGCAACTTGCTGGTGTTGGGCGCGGTGGTGTGTGAAGCGGCCTACGCCGTGATTGGCAAAAAGCTGTCCGGCGTGCTCGGGCCCAAACGTATCGCCGCATTGATCAACCTGTGGGGGTTTGTGCTCATGACCCCGTTTGGCCTGTACCTGGCGTGGGACTTCGATTTCAAAGCTGTTTCACTGGGGATTTGGGCCCTGTTGATTTTTTATGCGATGGCCGCCTGCGTGTGGACGGTCTGGTTGTGGATGACCGGGCTTAAAACTGTTCCCGCAGCGCAGGCCGGCGTCTTCACTGTGATGCTGCCTATTTCTGCTGCACTCACGGGCGTACTGGCCTTGGGCGAAACGATATCGGGTTTTCAGTTGCTGGCTTTTGCAATCGCATTGAGTGGTGTTGTGGTGGCAACAACGGCCCGCAATCGGGCCCACAGAAAGCTCCCTGAAGACCCTCTGAAGCTCCCTCTGAAGCCCCTCTGAGCCCCCTCTGACACCAAAACCTGTGATTTCAGACAAAAAAAACAACGTTTACCCCTGAAAAAACCCGATTTCCCCTACCAAACCTGCTATTTCTCCAGTAGCATCCGCAGTGCCAGTGAAGTGCAAGTTTTTCACTGGTGATTAATCAACTTCTAGAAGGACAATTCAATCATGGCAACTGCAAAAAAAGCTCCTGCGAAAAAAGCGCCAGCAAAAAAGGCGCCCGCAAAGAAAGCTGCTCCAGCTAAAAAGGCCGCTCCGGCCAAAAAAGCTGCTCCAGCTAAAAAGGCCGCTCCGGCCAAGAAAGCCGCTGCTAAACCAGCCGCCAAAAAAGCAACAGCTAAAAAGCGCACCGTCAACGCCGCCTTTATGAAAGCGCTGACCCCCAGCGCTGCCTTGGCTGCTGTTGTTGGCGCAGCACCGCTGCCACGCACCGAGGTGGTCAGCAAGCTGTGGACGTACATCAAGAAAAACAAGCTGCAAGACGCAGTGAACAAGCGCATGATCAACGCCGACGCCAAGCTGAAAGAAATTTTCGGCAAGATGCAGGTGTCGATGTTTGAGATGGCTGGCCTGATCGGCAAGCACCTCAAGTAATCAGGGCTTTCCCTTGAGAAAAAGGCCGCGTTTTCGCGGCCTTTTTTTCGGCTTTTTTTGGGTAGTCCCCAATTCCGGGCTGGCCGAGCCCGTGTTAAGGTCACGCCTATGAGTAATCAGACTAATTCAGCCGCAGCGCCACTACCAGCCAAACCCCCTGGCAACTTCATCACGCGCTGGCTTGACGGCGACGTAGGATTCAGCTTCCGCAGCTCGCCCGTCGCCATGTTTGCAGCCGCCATTGCCTTTGTCTGCGTGTTTGCCGCCGTGTTTGCGCCTTGGGTTGCACCGCATAACCCGTTTGACCTGGCGACGCTGGAGCTTTCAGACGCTCGCAAGCCACCCGCCTGGCAAGACGGCGGCACTCGCAAATACCTGTTGGGCACCGACGACCAAGGCCGCGATATTCTCTCTGCCGTGATTTTTGGCGCCCGCATCTCATTGGTGGTCAGCCTGGCGTCGGTCATCTTGTCGATGGTGGCGGGCGTATCGCTGGGCTTATTGGCAGGTTTTCGGGGCGGCTGGATCGACACCTTTTTGATGCGC
>JANOXL010000111.1:0-14374 GCA_031418395.1 Rhodoferax sp.
CTGAACCGCGACATCGGTGAACTGGCCCGTTTGCTGCGGCTGCTCTCGGGGATTTACGACCAAGCGGCGCGCTCTGCCGCGAGCTTGTAACCTGGTCATCAGAGAACAGAGAACTCGACCATGGCTTTTGTCGGCGTTTTGATGTTGGATACGCAGTTCATGCGCCCGCTGGGCGACATTGGCAACCCGCAAACTTTTGCTGAACTGGACATTCCGGTGCAATACCAAATGGTCGCAGGTGCCACCCCTGAACGTGTCGTTCGCCAAGGTGATCAGGCGCTGCTGCCAGATTTCATCGCGGCGGCCAAGGGGTTGGTGGCGCAGCGTGCCACCTTGATCACCACGAGTTGTGGGTTTTTGGTGCAATTTCAGGCGGAGCTTGAAGCGGCGCTACCGGTGCCGGTGTTGACCTCCAGCTTGTTGTGGCTACCTCGGCTGAAAGAGCGCTCAGCGGTGCTCACCATCGACGCCAATGCCTTCACGGCGCAATATCTTGCGTTGGCCCAGGCGGACCCCAACACGCCGGTTGGTGGCGTTGAAAGCGGTTGCGAATTTCAAATCGGCATATTGGGGAATTCGCTAAACCTTGATCTGGCGCAGGCAAAGCAAGACGTTGTCAACGCTGCCCGCCAGCTCGTGGCAAAACACCCTTCCACCGAATGCATCCTGCTGGAATGCAGCAATATGGCGCCTTATTCAAGTGCTGTGGAAAACGCCACGCAATGCAGGGTAGAACACATCATGTCATTGATCGAGAACACATGGAAACGATGAAAACTCAACGACCGTCGTCAGCCCCACGATGGCAATTCTGGATAGACCGTGGTGGCACATTTACCGACGTGGTGGGCAAGCGCCCAGATGGCACCTTGGTTACGCACAAACTGCTCTCTGAAAACCCCGAACAGTACAAAGACGCTGCGGTGGCCGGCATTCGGCATTTGCTGGAGCTAGGTTCTGATGAACCGGTCACAGCCTTGCAAGTTGAATGCGTGAAGATGGGCACGACCGTCGCGACCAATGCGTTGCTGGAACGCAAGGGTGAACCGACCTTGCTGGTTACGACACGCGGTTTCAAAGATGCCTTGCGTATCGCCTATCAAAATCGGCCGCGCATTTTTGACCGCCACATTGTGCTGCCCGAATTGCTTTACAACGCTGTGGTGGAAGCGCATGAGCGCGTGGGTGCGCATGGAGAATTGATCGAAGCTCTGGATGAGTCACTACTAAAAAAAGAGCTTCTTGCCCAATACTCCAATGGGCTGCGCTCAGTTGCGATTGTGTTTATGCATGCGTACCGTTACACGCAGCATGAACAGGTCGCCAAACGTATCGCGCAAGAGGTGGGTTTTACCCAAGTCAGTACTTCGCATGAGACCAGCCCGTTAATGAAGTTTGTGAGCCGGGGCGATACGACGGTGGTTGACGCGTATCTGTCGCCGATTTTGCGGCGTTACGTGGATCAGGTGGCAGGTGAGATGCCGGGCGTCAAACTTTTGTTCATGCAGTCATCGGGTGGTTTGGCCGACGCCCGCGCGTTTGCAGGCAAAGACGCCATCTTGAGTGGCCCAGCAGGCGGTATTGTGGGTATGGCGCGAACCGCGGCTATTGGGGGACAAGAGCGCGTGATCGGGTTTGACATGGGCGGCACGTCCACCGATGTTTCGCATTTTGCGGGCGAGTTTGAGCGCGAATTTGAGACGCAGGTGGCAGGGGTGCGTATGCGCGCCCCGATGATGAGTATCCATACCGTGGCTTCTGGTGGTGGATCGATCTTGGCCTATGACGGTGCGCGTTTTCGTGTCGGCCCACAAAGCGCCGGGGCTAACCCTGGGCCGGCAAGTTACCGCCGTGGCGGGCCCCTGGCGGTGACGGATGCCAACGTGCTGGTTGGGAAAATCCAGCCACGTTACTTTCCGAAAGTGTTTGGCCCCTCGGGGAACGAGGCGCTCGATGACACGGCGGTCAAGGAGAAGTTTGCTGCGCTGGCTACTCAAACGGGTTTGCCGGCGGAAGCTGTGGCCGAGGGTTTCATCAGTATTGCCGTGCAACAGATGGCTAATGCGATCAAAAAAATATCGGTGGCGCGGGGCTACGATGTGACGCGTTACACCTTGCAGTGTTTCGGTGGTGCGGGTGGGCAACACGCCTGCCTGGTGGCCGATGCTTTGGGCATGACGACAGTGTTTGTACACCCGCTGGCCGGTGTTTTGAGCGCCTATGGCATGGGTTTGGCGGATCAAAGTGTGATCCGCGAGCAGGCGGTTGAAATCAAGCTCAACACCAACAACTTGGCCTTGATCGTTGCGCAACTGGATGCGTTGGCTCAGGCGGCCACGGCCGAACTGACGCGTCAGCAAACGGCCCCTGGCCCCATCCATTGCACGCGACGGGCGCATCTGCGGTATGAAGGCAGCGATTCGCCCTTAGTCGTCGCCTGGCCGAATGAGGCTGCAAGGGATGCAGTCGAACAAACGCAGGCCTTGCAATTGGCGTTTGAGTCGGCTTATCAGCAGCGGTTTGCGTTTTTGATGCAGGGCAAGGCACTGGTGGTTGAGGCTGTCTCAGTAGAGGCAGTGATTGCGGGTGACGCCCCGGCAGAACCGTGCTTGAAGCTGCATTCGGCGCGTGATTTGCAAGCCTGCGGATTGGTGCGCGAGACAGTCCGCATGTACTGCGGTGGCCGCTGGCACGAGGCCTCGCTGGTGGTGCGTGAAGATCTTCGGCCAGGTGATGTGGTGGTCGGCCCCGCCATCATTGCGGAGAAAAACGCCACCACAGTGGTGGAGGCGGGTTGGGAGGCCACTTTGAATGAATTTGCGCACTTAGTTCTTGTGAGACGAACACAACGGGCGATCGAATATGCAGCAGGCACCACCGCTGACCCTGTGCTGCTGGAGGTCTTTAACAACCTATTCATGAACATCGCGGAGCAGATGGGTCTGCAGTTGCAGAACACGGCCCATTCAGTCAACATCAAGGAGCGGCTGGACTTCAGCTGTGCATTGTTTGATGCCCAAGGTCACCTGATTGCAAACGCGCCCCACATGCCGGTGCATCTGGGTTCGATGGGCGAAAGCATCAAAACGGTGATACGCGAGAACGCCGGTGCCATGCGGCCAGGCGACGTGTTTGTATTGAACGACCCCTACCACGGGGGCACCCACCTGCCAGATATCACCGTCATCACGCCGGTTTACCTCGGCGACACCGCGACGCAGGAGCCGATGTTTTATGTAGGCTCCAGAGGCCACCATGCCGACGTGGGAGGCACCACACCCGGTTCCATGCCGCCATTCTCAACCCGCATTGAAGAAGAAGGCGTTCAAATCAATAACGTGAAGCTGGTGGCGCAGGGCATATTGCAAGAAGCCGAAATACTGGCCTTGCTACAAAGTGGAAAACATCCATCCCGCAATCCACAACAAAACATGGCCGATTTGAAAGCGCAGATCGCTGCCAATGAAAAAGGTGTGCAGGAGTTGCGCAAGATGGTCGCTCAATTTGGCCTGGCAGTGGTGCAGGCTTACATGGGACACGTGCAAGACAACGCGGAGGAGTCGGTGCGCCGCGTCATCACACGTCTAAAGGACGGCAACTTCACGCTGCCACTGGACAACGGAGCTCAAATTGAAGTTGCGATTCGCGTGGACGCTAAAGACCGCACGGCCGAAATCGATTTCACCGGCACATCGGCGCAACAGACCAATAATTTCAACGCGCCCACTGCTGTGTGTATGGCAGCCGTGCTGTACGTATTTAGAACCATGGTGAATGACGACATACCGCTCAATGCGGGCTGCCTCAAGCCATTGAAGGTGATCATCCCGGCGGGCAGCATGCTAAACCCGAATCCACCCGCCTCTGTGGTGGCAGGCAACGTGGAGACCTCCAGCTGCATCACCAATGCTTTGTTCGGTGCACTGGGCGTCATGGCGGCCAGTCAATGCACGATGAACAACTTCACTTTTGGCAATGCCAAGTATCAGTATTACGAAACTATTTCCGGTGGCACGGGTGCGGGCGGTGAGTTTGACAGTGCCGGCAATATGTCAGGTGGCTTCCGTGGCACGAGTGTGGTGCAGGCGCATATGACCAACTCGCGCATGACTGATCCAGAGGTGCTGGAATTTCGTTTCCCTGTGCGACTGGAGAGCTACGATATTCGTACTGGCTCCGGCGGTGCCGGCCGCTGGCAAGGCGGAGATGGCGGTATTCGACGCGTCAAGTTCTTGGAGCCGATGACGGCCAGCATTTTGTCCAATGGCCGCGTGGTGCCCAGCTTTGGACTGCGGGGTGGCAGCCCTGGAAGTCTTGGCATTAATCGCATCATCCGTGCTGATGGAACTATAGAAACCCTGCCGCACATTGGGCAAAGCGACATGCAAGTGGGTGACGTATTCGAAATTCACACACCCGGTGGCGGTGGTTTTGGCGAAATCTAGGCCCCTGTTTTTGACAGGGTTGTGACTTTGGTCACACAGGCAACAGGGCGGAAAATAAAGAAAGTGTGACTTATTGCAGTTACTTTTGGATGCGAGACTTTTAAACTTCGATCAACAAATGTAGCAGTTTAGGAGGACACCATGTTTCTTTTGACCGTATTCGTCATCGTCAGCGCCGTCGTTTTTTGTTTGGCTTTAGCGGCGTCATCTTCGCCCGTTTATGGCTTTAATGCCAAAGCGGAATTGGGTGAAAACGAGAGTGAACGCCGGGTGGGGCCCGTCAGAACTTTCCTGACCTCGCATCAAGGCGTCCCAACGGAAAATCAGCCGACAGTGTCAGCGGCGGGTATGCAGTAAAACACCTTCCCAAAAAACAAAAAACCCGTTTCAGCGGGTTTTTTGTTGGACGCCAAGTTGAGAAGCTTGGCGACTCCTTGACTTGACCAGAAATTACTTCTTGGTGGTCTCGGTTTTTGCGTCTTTCTTGTCGTCCTTCTTTTCGTCTTTTGCCATAGGCTTGGCCTTCTTGTCGGCTTCTTTCTTGGCCTTAGCTTCTTCTGCCATTTTGGCCTTTTCCTCTGCTTTGGCTTTTTTCTCGGCGTCCTTCATGGCCTTGGCTTCAGCTTTTGGATCTTTCTTTTCATCTTTGGCAGCGGCAGCAGGCTTGGCGTCCTTGGCCGCGGCAACTGCGGCGGGCTTGGTGTCGCCTTTTTTCTCTTCAGCCTTTGCAGCCGGTTTGTCGTCTTTCTTGGCGGGCGTCGCAGCAGCGCCTTTGTAGCCAGCGCCTCCGACGGTCATACCTTCGGCTGAAAACTTGGCAGCATTGCCTTCGCCCACGCCTTTAACGCGATCAATGAAGTCGTTCCAGTCCTTGAAATTGCCTTTTTTCCGCTCGTCGATAATTTTGCCGGAAATGCCGGGACCAATGCCTTTGATGCCGTCAAGCTCAGCGGCAGTCGCTTTATTGACGTCAACGGCGGCAAAAGCAGCCGCTGCATACAACATGGCCACAATGGCCAATAATTTCTTCAACATGACGATCTCCTGAAAACGTTAATTAGGGTAAACCAGAGGCCCAACACCAAATTTAGTGGGGTTGCGTCCATAACGAGGGGGGCTAGTCACTGGTTGACCTGCCGAGCAAGAAAAACGTCCGGATAACAAATTTGACAGCCGAGGGCCGTCAATTGAGACGGGTTGTGCGCTAGCCCAGCCTCCATGGTTCCCGTTTCAGGATTGAAGATTTAACCAGTGGACATACTGGCCGACACCAGTGGCTACGTCGCTGAACTCATGTTGACACCCGGATTCGCGTAAGGCCCTGAGGTCTGCTTGCGTGTAACTCTGGTATTTGCCACGCAAAGCGTTGGGGAACGGCATGTAGTGAATCAAACCCTTTTCCACAGCGTTACCCAGCAATATAGGGGCCTGGCCCTTAAAGGCCCCGAGGCTGTTGACCACCGACAAAGCCACCTCGTTAAAGGGCTGCGCGCGGCCACTTCCCAGGTTGAAAATACCGGATTTTTCAGGGTTGTCGTAAAACCAGAGGTTGACCGCTACTACGTCGTCTACAAATACGAAATCACGCATTTGTTCTCCAGCGGAATATCCCCCGTAATCACCAAATAACTTGACGCGTCCTTCGTCGCGAAATTGGTGGAACTGGTGAAATGCAACGCTGGCCATCCGGCCCTTGTGTTGCTCATGCGGACCGTACACATTGAAATAACGAAAACCGACGACTTGGTGAGTATTTCGAAATTGCGTAGCGGTGTCGCTTTGCAGAATCGTTCGGCGAACGTACTGGTCAAACAACAGCTTCGAGTAGCCATAGACGTTCAGCGGGTGCTCATGATCGGGCGACTCACGAAAGACAGTGGATCCGCCATAAGTGGCGGCCGACGATGCATAAAGAAGGCGACTGCCCTGCTGCTGACAAGCTCTGAGCAATTCACAACTGAGGGTGTAGTTGTTGGCAAGCATGTATTTGCCATCGGTTTCCATGGTGTCGCTGCACGCGCCTTCATGGAATACCGCTTCTACCTTGCCAAATTCGCTTTGAGAAAAAGCACTGTAAAACCGCCCTTGATCAATGTAGTCGGAAATCTGCAAATCAGCCAAATTGCGAAATTTGTCGCCGTGGGTCAGGTCATCGACGGCGATGATGTCGTCAATACCGCGCGCGTTCAACCCCTTGATGATGTTGCAGCCGATGAAACCGGCGGCTCCCGTCACAATGATTCTGGTCATACAAAAGCTTTAGGCAACTGAAAAAAGTTCGTTGTAGCTGACCGTGGCGGTGCCGAATTTTCCCACCACCAGGCCGCCCGCACGATTGGCCAGCGGCATCGCTGCACGCAAACTCAAACCCGCCGCTACAAAAGCAGCCAGTGTGGCGATAACGGTGTCACCGGCACCTGTGACGTCGAAGACTTCGCGCGCTTGGGCGCGTTCGTGCAGGCTTCCTTCTGCGTCAAACAAGGTCATGCCTTCTTCACTACGCGTCAACAGAATGGCCTCTAACTTGAGCGCGTTGCGCAAATTCTGCGTTTTTGCGATTAATTCGGTCTCGTCATTCCAATCGCCAATCACATGTTGGAGCTCGGCCCGGTTGGGCGTGATGACGGTGGCGTTTTGATAACGGGAATAGTCGTTTCCTTTGGGGTCAATCAACACAGGTTTACCTGCCAAACGGGCACTGGCAATCATGTCGCTGACGTGCGCCAAACCGCCTTTGCCGTAATCAGAAAACAAGATGGCGTTGTGAGCCACCAGCAGTTTCGAAAAAGCCGCACTTTGCGAGGCCAAAATTTCGTTTTTAGGTGTGTTTTCGAAATCCAGGCGGATCAGTTGTTGCTGACGGCCGATAACCCGCAATTTGACCGTGGTTTTGAGCTGCTCGTCACGGCCAAAATGCGGCTCGATGCCAGTCTTGGCCACGAGCGCTTCAAGTTTGTGGCTGGCGTCGTCATTGCCCACCACGGTGAGCAGCGAGGCACGAGCTCCCAAGGTGACGATGTTGTAGGCCACGTTTGCTGCTGCACCAATGCGCTCTTCCTCTCGCGTCACCCGCACTACAGGCACAGGTGCCTCAGGAGAAATTCGGTCCACCGCGCCGAACCAATATCGGTCAAGCATGACGTCACCGACGACCAACACTTTCGCCTGGCTCAAAGCGTGGGGTGTGATGAGGGTGGCTGGTGTCATAGTTCTTCAACTCGCTTTGCAGGATAACTGTCCCAAGCCTGACAACCTGGACATTGCCAAAAATGCTGGGTGCCTTCAAAGCCGCAGGCCGCGCAGCGGTAGCGGGTAAGTGGTTTGACGGCATTATCCAGAGCGCGTTGTACCTGCGGGTGAAACTGTTCATGTTCCAGCTTTTCTCCGGCAATCCACTTGGCGGCTGCAACCAAAGAAGGTTCGCGCTCAAGGTGACGGACATACCAGTCGCGTGCGCTTGGCGAGGGACTCGATTGCGTGGCTTCCAGCTTGACTATCGCTTCCAGCACATCCAATGACGGTGTCGAGGTATACGCTGATTTGAGAAGGGTTAATGCGGCCTCAGCCTGTCCGGCAGCGACAGCCGCGTCAGCCAACTGCACACAAAACAAAGGCAAGGCTTCAGGGCAAACCTGCGAGGCAGCAGCAAGGCCTTGAAACGCTGCCTGATGCTCGCTCATTTGGGTATGGATGGTTGCAAGTTCCATGCGTGGCCGCGCTGCGAGGGGCGCGATGGATTGCGCTTCAGCCAACAAAACCTTTGCCCTGTCGAGGTCCGATACCGCAGTACTTGCGGATGCTTGCTCACACAAATAATGCGCGCGCCTTGCCGCAAAACTGCCTTGGTCAGTATTGTCCAATCTGGCCGCAATATCTGCGGCTTTAGTCCACTCACGCGATCGCTCGTATGTTCCGAGCAGTGCCAGGCGGGCTTGCCCCTCAAAACTGGTACCGTCGAGTTTTTTCAGTGCGTCTTCAGCGCGATCCAGCAATCCGGCCTTCAGAAAGTCTAGCGCCAACGCATGTTGTGCCCGGTTGCGATCTGCCTTGCTCAAATCACCGCGCGAGATCAAATGTTCGTGTACCCTGACTGCGCGCTCATATTCGCCACGCCGACGAAATAAATTTCCCAGCGCGAAGTGCAATTCGGACGTGTCAGGATCGTTTTGGACGGCTTCGATGAAAGCGTCGATGGCGTGGTCTTGTTGCTCGTTAAGCAGAAAGTTCAAGCCCTTGAAATAGGCCTTGGGCGCACGCCGGTTTTCAATGCGCATTTGCCTCACGTCCAGGCGGGACGCGAACCAACCCAAACCGAAGGCGATGGGCAGGCCCAGAAGTATCCAGGTAAAGTCAAACGCCATGGTCAAGCGGGCCTGAAACTTTTGCAGGGGCTTTGGCAGTAACGTTGGCTGGCTGTGCGACGAGCCGCTTGACGGCGTTTCTTTGTTTCCACCAGCGCGGCACCATGGCAACGATGCCAATCAGCAATCCAGCGGCAAAGGCCGCGAGCACCACCAAGGCCATCGGCATGCGCCATTGCGTGCCAAAGAAAAACCGCAAAGTGGCGTCCTGCTGGTTGTTTAAGGCGAAGGCAAAAAAGGTAAAAAAAATGGCGCCATACAGCAACCATTTCAAAATCCAGGCCAATCGCTTCATAACACTAGCTGGCTTTGCGACATTGGCAAACGCCCAAAGCCATCAGGTTTTGACCGACACAGAGTCGGCAGCGCCCTGATCCATCCGCTGATCTACCATTTCGCGCAAGGCTTTTCCGGGCTTGAAATGCGGAACACGTTTTTCAGGAATAGCCACACTCTCACCACTACGCGGATTGCGTCCCAGACGGGGTGGTCGACGATTGATGGAAAAACTGCCAAAACCACGGATCTCGATCCGATGACCGCGCACCAGCGCGTCGTTCATCGCATCTAGTATGGCCTTGACTGCATATTCAGTATCGCGATGCGTGAGCTGCGCAAATCGATTTGCCAATTCCTCAACCAGATCAGAGCGGGTCATGAAAGTTCAGCAGTCCATTAAAATTGATCGACCGACGCTCAGCGTTGAAGGTGAATCCCAAGGGGAACTCCTATGACCCACCTTCAACGCAATGAGCGATACAACCAGCGTGACGCTTAGTTGTTGTCCAACTTGGCGCGCAGCAAGGCACCCAGGCTCGTCGTCCCAGCGTTTTCACGGGCAGACTGGGCGCTGAGCGTCGCCATGGCTTCGCTTTGATCAGCGGCATCTTTTGCCTTGATCGAAAGCTGGATATTGCGGGTCTTGCGATCCACATTGACCACCACAGCGGTGACTTCGTCACCTTCCTTGAGCACATTGCGGGCGTCTTCCACGCGGTCGCGGCTGATTTCCGAGGCGCGCAGATAACCAATGACATCCTGGCCCAAGTCGATCTCGGCACCTTTGGGGTCAACGGTCTTGACTTTGCCAGTCACAACCTGGCCTTTGTCATTAATCGAGACAAAGGTGGTGAATGGATCGGAATCGAGCTGCTTGATACCCAGCGAGATACGCTCGCGGTCCACGTCAACCGCCAGTACCAGGGCTTCGACTTCCTGGCCCTTCTTGAAATTGCGCACAGCGACTTCGCCGGTTTCGTTCCATGAGAGGTCCGACAAATGCACCAAGCCATCGATACCTGCCGCCAAACCAACGAACACACCGAAATCGGTGATCGACTTGATGGGGCCCTTGACGCGGTCGCCACGCTTGGTGTTCTGCGCGAACTCTTGCCACGGATTGGCCTTGCATTGCTTCATGCCCAAGGAAATGCGGCGCTTGTCTTCGTCGATTTCCAAGACCATGACTTCGACTTCATCACCCAGAGTGACGAGTTTCGACGGTGCAATGTTCTTGTTGTTCCAGTCCATTTCAGAGACGTGCACCAAACCTTCGATGCCTGGTTCGAGTTCCACAAACGCGCCGTAGTCGGCAATGTTGGTGATCTTGCCGAACATGCGCGTACCCTGTGGGTAGCGGCGGTTCACGCCCATCCATGGGTCGTCGCCCATTTGCTTCAAGCCCAGGGAGACACGGTTTTTCTCGGTGTCAAACTTCAGGATCTTGGCGGTGATCTCTTGGCCTGCCGTCACCACTTCGCTGGGGTGACGCACACGGCGCCAGGCCATGTCGGTGATGTGCAAGAGGCCGTCGATGCCGCCCAAATCGACAAAGGCGCCGTATTCGGTGATGTTCTTGACCACGCCCTGAACCACAGAACCTTCTTTCAGAGTCTGCATCAGTTTGGCGCGTTCTTCACCCATGGAGGCTTCGACCACAGCGCGGCGCGACAACACGACGTTGTTGCGCTTGCGGTCGAGCTTGATGACCTTGAACTCCATCGTCTTGTTCTCATACGGAGACAAGTCTTTGGTGGGGCGTGTGTCAACCAAGGAACCGGGCAGGAACGCGCGGATGCCATTGACCAACACGGTCAGGCCGCCCTTGACTTTGCCGCTGGTGGTGCCGGTAACAAATTCGCCGGATTCCAGCGATTTCTCCAGGCTCATCCAGGATGCGAGGCGTTTGGCGGTGTCGCGGCTGACGATGGTGTCGCCGTAGCCGTTTTCCATGGCGACGATGGCCACGGAGACGAATTCACCGACCTGGCACTCGAGCTCGCCCTTGTCGCTTTTGAATTCGGACAACGGCACATAGGCTTCTGATTTGAGGCCGGCATTGACCACGACGAAGCTGTGTTCGATGCGAACAACTTCAGCGGTGACGACTTCACCGATGCGGGTTTCGGAACGTTTTTGTGATTCTTCAAAGAGGTCTGCGAAAGATTCTGACATTTTTTGTGCAATTTGCATTGCGGGTTAAGTTGTTGAACCTCAGTACCGGGCGCCTGTAAGCAGCGCAATGATGGCAATGAGGACCGGTTTTAGCCGCCAGATCCGTGTAGATATCGCGTAGGTAACGCAATTAAACGGCGCTGAACGGCTGCTTGCTCTGCCACCAGGTCAACACTTGTTTGACCGATTCTTCGATGGTCAAATCAGAGTTGTCCAGCGACAGGGCATCTGCGGCGGGCCTGAGAGGCGCAACTGCGCGGGATGAATCCCGGGCATCACGCGCTTCCAAGTCCGCACGAAGAGATGGGAGTGTAGCAGAAATTCCCTTTGAAATCAACTGTTTATAGCGCCTTTCAGCCCTTCGTTCGGCGTTGGCCGTCAAGAAAACCTTGAGTGGCGCATGCGGGAAGATCAGGGTGCCCATGTCGCGGCCATCGGCCACCAAACCGGGCAGGCGCTGAAAGCTGTGTTGGAGGTCAATCAAGGCATCTCGCACTGGCGGAAAACTCGAAACCTTGGACGCCCGCATGCCGGCCTCTTCCGTACGAATGGCATTGCTGACATCCTGATGATCCAGCCAAACCCGGCCGCCGTCGAATCGAATCGACGCACGACTTACCAACTCGGCGATCCGGCTTGCGTTGTCAATTTCCAGCGCCAAACCGGCCTGTAATGCTGCCAGGCCGGCAATGCGGTAAAGAGACCCGGAATCCAAAAATCGGTAACCCAGCCGTTTGGCCAAGTCTGCGGCGAGGGTGCCCTTGCCGGAAGCGGTTGGGCCGTCAATACAAATGACGGGAATCTTGTCAATCGCAGTTTCCGCTACTGAAAACAAGGTTTCGAAATAGTCAGGGAAGGTTTTCGCGACACATTTCGGGTCCTCAATCCGCACCGGCAGGCGGGCGGGATTGAAGGCGGCGAGTGAAAAACACATGGCGACGCGGTGGTCGTCATAGGTATGAATGTTCGCTGCGCGCCAATGCTTGGCAGACGCGGGCGGCGTCACACGCAAGAAATCAGAACCTTCTTCGACGACGGCGCCCAATTTGCGCAACTCGGTGGCCATGGCGGCGATGCGATCGGTTTCCTTCACACGCCAACTGGCAATGTTGCGCAGTGTCGTGCTGCCTCGGGCGTACATCGCCATCACAGCCAAAGTCATCGCAGCATCCGGGATGTGGTTGCAATCCAGGTCAATTGGTTTCAGGGGCCAGCATCCGCAGGCTACCTTCAGCCAGTTGGGCCCGCCTTCCACGACAGCGCCCATCAATTGGGCGGCCTGCACAAATGCGATGTCGCCCTGAATGGAATCCAGGCCCACGCCTTGGATCGTGATACTCCCTTGCCCTTGAAGTCCAGTGGCGATAGCGCCAAGTGCTACGAAATAGCTAGCGGATGATGCGTCGGCTTCGACGTGCAAATGTCCCGGTGAACGAGGTCGGCTATTGGCGGAAATGGTGAATCGCTGCCAGCCATCACGCTGCACCACCACGCCAAAACGTGCCAGTAAATTCAGCGTGATCTCGATGTAGGGTTTGGAAATCAGCTCGCCCACGACTTCAATGACCACGTCGGTCGAAGCGACTAGGGGCAAGGCCATTAAAAGGGCCGTCAGGAATTGGCTCGACACGTCGCCGCGCACACGGATCGGGGCCGTCAAATTCAGTTGCGGTCGGCCAATTTGGAGTGGCGGAAAGCCAGGCTGACCCAGGTAGTCAATGCGACAACCAAGCTGGCTCAAGGCGTCCACGAGGTCGCCAATCGGCCGCTCGTACATGCGTGGCACGCCGGTCAACACAAAATCGCCACCCAACACAGCCAGCGCTGCCGTCAGCGGACGCATCGCCGTGCCCGCGTTGCCCATAAAAAGCTCGGCCTTGTTTTGGCCAAAGACGCCATCCAATCCGTCGATTTCAATCGTGTTGCCTTGTTGGCGTACGCCGCAGCCCAGCGCCTTGAGCGCGGCCAGCATGACGCGGGTGTCGTCAGAGTCCAGCACGTCATGCAGCGTGGTGGTGCCCGAACACAGGGCTGCCAGGAGCAACACCCGATTGGAAATGCTTTTGGAGCCCGGCAAACTCACCGTGCCAGAAGCACCCGCCAAAGGCGGAATATCGAGAAACTCAGTGTCAAACATAACGGGATAAAGGGCCCGGCGGATTCGGGAATGTGGTGGTCAAGCGACGGGCGGAAAGCGATCAGGCAACGTACGGGTGGCGCCTACAAAGTGTGATCCGTAAAGTGCCAAAATAGCCGGGAAGGGCCGCAATTAGCGTTTGTTTACCGTCATCGTCCAGTTGGCTCGGGCCAGGCTGGCCTGGTCGATCAAATCTTCCAGCGCTTCGGTGTTGCCGCTGGAGATCATCAATTCAAACGCCTGCAGGTTACGCTGGAAGATTTTGGATTGTTCCAGCAGCTCTTGGCGGTTGGAGATCATGATGTCGCGCCAAACCTGCGGGTCGCCTGCAGCGATGCGGGTGAAATCACGAAAGCCCGGCCCCGCCAGCGAAAGAAAATCTTTGCCCGAGGGTTGTCCGGTAATCGAGTTCATCAAGGCAAATGCAATCAGGTGCGGCAGGTGGCTCACAGCAGCAAAGGCCGAGTCGTGGTCTTCCGGGCTCATTTTGCCGACCCGGCAACCCAAGCCCACCCACAAATCGACCGCTTTTTGCACGAGCTCCGGCGCGGTGCGCTCAATCGGCGTGAGGATCACCTGCTTGCCGACGAACAAATCCACGTCGGCGTTTTCGACACCGGCAACTTCCTTCCCGGCGATCGGGTGCGCGGGCACGAACGAGCCGACTTGCTCGCGCAGGGCGCGCCGCGCCGCGTCGATCACTTCGCGTTTGGTCGAGCCGACATCCATCACCAGCATGCTGGGTGTGACCAGATGTTTGATGGCTTTGAAGGTTGCCTCGGTGGCCGACACGGGTACCGCAATCAACACAATGTCGGCGCCAGATACCGCCAGCAAGGCCGAAGGCGCCTCCACATCAATCACGCCCATCAAGCGGGCTTTTTCGGTGGTGGAGGGTGACTTGCTGTAGCCCACGACGCGTTTGACCAACCCGGCCCGCTTGAGCGCGAGCGCAAAGGAGCCGCCCATCAGGCCAC
>JANOXL010000112.1:0-1560 GCA_031418395.1 Rhodoferax sp.
GCCGTTTGCGGTAACGACCGCCGTCTTTCAAATAAGTGTCGGTGGCCAAGTCCTCCCACGAAGCGTTCAAGGCCATCAAATCCGCCAAATTGCAACCCGCGCCTTGCGCAACCAACTCGGGCGACAAAACGGCATAGCCCGCTTGGCGCATCGCACCGTAAAGCTGGCTCTGGCTCGTCAGGTCGGGAGGCGCGATCACGTCACTCATGCGCCCCTCCCCACGGCGACATCTTCAAGGCGAACCTTCATGGCGAAACGGTGACGCCTTTCCAAAACGCCACACGCCCGCGAACTTCCTCAGCTTCGGGTTTCGGGTCGGCATAAAACCAAACCGCGTCGGTGTTCATGTCGCCATTGACCATGAGCGATAGGTAACTGGCCTGGCCTTTCCACGCGCACATGGTTTTGTGGTTACTGAAGGTGGTGAATTCACGCTTCAGTGAGGCTTCGGGGAAGTAGTGGTTACCTTCGACCAAAACGATATCGTCGCTCTGCGCGATGACGGTGTTGTTCCAAACGGCTTTCATTCAATGGCTCCTTGCGAAACTCCGAATCACTGCGGCGCTAAACCGGTGCTTTAAGCCAATGCACACTGAACTGCTGGCGCGCATCCATCCACACCGGCCCGGCGCTAAAGCCCGCTTGCATAGCCAGGCCGCGCAGGCCGTCCACGGTGAATTTGTAGGAGTTTTCAGTGTGGAGGGTCTCGCCTTCTTCGAACTCAAAGCTCTGGCCAACCAGGGTGACTTGCTGACGTTTTCGGCTCATCAGATGCATCTCGATACGTTGCAAGGGCGCATTGTAAAAAGCGCTGTGTGAAAACTGGGCGAGATCGAAATTGGCGCCTAGTTCCCGGTTGGCCCGCACCAGCAGGTTCAAATTGAAAGCGGCGGTGACACCTTGGGCGTCGCTGTAGGCGGCGTGCAGCACCGCCGGGTCTTTGATCAAATCCGCCCCCACCAAGAGTGCGCCGCCACGCAAGACCCGGGCTGCCATGCGGAAAAATTCGACCGCTTCGGCGGGCGTGTAATTGCCAATCGTCGAGCCGGGGAAAAAGCCGACGCGCTGGCCAATGCCCAAGGGTGCAGGTGGCAACTCGAAGGGCTGACCATAGTCGGCCACCACAGGTGTCACCAAAAGGTTCGGGTAGTGATCTTTCAAGGCGCGCGCACTGGCAGCCAGATGCTCCCCGGAAATATCAATCGGCACGTAGCGCGCAGGTGCCGTCATGGCGTCCAGCAGCAGGCGCACTTTGGTCAACGAGCCCGCGCCAAATTCGACCAGATCGGCTTGCGGGCCGATCAGCGCGGCGATTTCGCTGGCGCGCTCAGTCAATAGCGCCGTCTCGGTGCGGGTGGGGTAATACTCGTGCAACTCGCAGATTTGATCAAACAGGCGCGAGCCTTCTGCGTCGTAAAAATATTTGGGGGCAATGCTGCGGGGGCGGCTGGCCAGGGCGGCCAGCAGGTCGCTGGCAAAGTTGCTGGTGGGTGCAGCGTCGATGGTGGGGGACAAAATCGCGTTCATCCCTCCATCGTACCCGGCTCGGAGAAGCCGTTT
>JANOXL010000113.1:0-6751 GCA_031418395.1 Rhodoferax sp.
CTGGTCGTTCCAGGCAAAGCAACAAGGAGTTCTAACCCATGGCTTCCAAAGACAATGTGTCGATTCACCAACTTTTTGGACTTCTTGAGTCCCGCTACGCCATCCGCGTCATGTGGGCACTCAAAGACGGCCACCCACAGACATTTCGCCTGCTGCAAGACAGCGTCGGCGGCATCACGCCCAACACCCTGAATACCCGTATCAAAGAGCTGCGTGAAGCCGGTTTGATGACCCACGGCAGTGACGGTTACACGTTGACATCTTCTGGCGCTGACCTGATGAAACGTATGTCGGACTTGCAGGCCTTTGCCGTCAAGTGGACCAACAATCAGGCTAAAAAAGCGGCGAAATAGTCCGTCTGCTGCATCAGCTACCAACAGGCCCATTAGGCCCCTAAAATCGGGGTCAAAAAAGAAGGACAGAATGACTGTCCTTTTTTTTCGCCCTTCATCTGCCCGCGCGAGCCTCCAGGACTTGATCCCATGAACCCACATCTTCTCCTCGCCAACGTGTTGCCCGCCGACGCTGCCAACGCCACCTTGATTGGCCGTGTCTGGGTTGAAGGTCAAGGCGCAACACTGGTTCGTGTCATGCGTGAGGGCGTGTTTGATCTGTCACAACTCGCGCCCACCAGCAGCCATCTACTGGAACTGGGCGACGCGGCCGCTCAAGTGCGCGCCAGCCTAGGCAAAAGGCTCGGCGACACGGCCGCCATCCTGACCAATTCAGCCCAGGACGCACGCAGTGCCTCCTTGCCCTGGTTCATGGCGCCGTGCGACCTTCAGGCCATCAAAGCGGCGGGGGTCACCTTTGTTTCCAGCATGCTGGAGCGTGTCATCGAAGAGCAGGCCAAGGGTGACCCGACCAAAGCCGATGCCGCGCGCAAGGCGGTTGTCGCCGTGATTGGCGACAACCTGGCCAAGATCGTGCCCGGTTCCCCCGAGGCGGCAAAACTCAAAGAGGTGCTGATCGCGCAAAAAATGTGGTCGCAGTACCTGGAAGTCGGCATTGGCACAGATGCTGAAATTTTCACCAAATCGCAGCCGATGAGTGCCGTGGGTGTGGGGGCCGAGATCGGCATTCACCCGAAATCGCATTGGAACAACCCCGAGCCCGAGATCGTGCTGGCCGTCAACAGCCGGGGCGAGATCATGGGCGCCAGCCTGGGCAATGACGTGAACCTGCGCGACTTCGAAGGCCGCAGCGCGCTGCTCCTGGGCAAGGCTAAAGACAACAACGCGTCTTGCGCGATTGGCCCCTTCATCCGTCTGTTTGACGCCGATGTGGGCGGGAATTTCTCACTGGATACCGTGCGTCAATGCGACTTGGCGGTCAAAGTCGAGGGGCCCGATGGTTTTGTGATGACCGGCAACAGCGCTATCAGCAAAATCAGCCGCTCACCTGAAGATTTGGTGTCTCAGGCGATCAACACCAACCACCAGTACCCTGACGGTTTCATGCTGTTTTTGGGTACGATGTTTGCACCCACGCAGGACCGCCCAATTCCCGGTAAACCTTCAGGCGAGGGGTTCACGCACATAGTGGGCGACCTGGTGAGCGTGGCTACGCCAAGCCTCGGTTGCTTGGTGAACCGGGTCAATACGACTGACCGCATCGCGCCCTGGACCTATGGCCTTAGCGCCTTAATGTATGACTTGATGAAACGGGCTTGAACCATGACACCCACCGCTGCCCAATCCAACAGCACACCCGCCCACCAAACGCGCCGCCCAAGAATTGCCTTGTTCAGTGGCGACCCCGCAGGCATCGGCCCCGAGCTGGTGCAAAAGCTGCTTGCTGACGCTGCGACTACGGCCAAAGCCGAGATCACCCTCATCACGCAAAAATCGGCGTTGCCAGCGACACTTCCCCAGCGCGTCACGCTCCACACCTGGGCGGGGCTCGATGCACCAGCGTTCCCGCTGGGCGTGGCCAGCGCCAACAATGGCAGCTACTTGATTCAGGGCTTAGCCGAAGGTGTACAGCTGGTCGCCAGCGGGCAGGCCGATGCATTTTGCTTCGCTCCGCTAAACAAATCAGCGCTGCGCCTGGGCGGCATGGCGCAAGAGGACGAACTGCGCTGGTTTGCCGAATTCCTCGCCTTTGACGGCGTTTGCGGTGAACTCAACGTGCTGAAAAACCTCTGGACGTCCCGCGTCACTTCCCATGTGCCACTGCGTGATGTGGCGGATTTGCTCACACCCGGCAAAGTGGCCGACGCCATTGCCATGATCACCCAGGCCCTGCAAGCCAGCGGCATCGCCCGGCCACGCGTGGCGGTATGTGGCCTGAACCCCCACAACGGCGATAACGGCAATTTTGGGGACGAAGAAGGCCGCATCATCGCGCCCGGCGTGCAACTTGCGGCCGAGCGTGGTTTTGCCGCTGATGGCCCCTTCCCTGCCGACACGGCGTTTGTGCGCGCCTTTCGCACCGATGGTGGCTACGACGGCGTGGTGACGATGTACCACGACCAGGGCCAAATCGCCATGAAACTGATGGGATTCGAACACGGCGTTACTGTCCACGGTGGTCTGCCCATTCCCATCTGCACGCCCGCCCACGGCACGGCCTATGACATCGCCGGCCAAGGCATCGCCGCACCGACGGCGATGGTCAACGCTTTTGACTTGGCTTGCCGCATGAGTAGTGCGAGCCAGCGCGTGGCATCACCTCAACAGACATCCGTCGCCATTCATCGTCAGTAGCTATCGCCCATCGCCAAAAATCACCTCAACACAACCAGGAGACACCCCATGCAAGCCCTATCTCTCAAGCGCCGGTGGTTGACCGCTACCGTGTCTGCCACCATCAGCGTCACCCTCGCTTTTAGCGCAGCCAATGCGCAGGCGCAATCTTTCCCCCAGAAACCGGTGAAACTGATGGTGGGCGCGAGTGCCGGTGGTGGGACGGACATCATCGCCCGCATGTTGGCCGAAAAAATGGCCGACGGACTCAAAGGCACCTTTGTCGTCGAGAACAAACCCGGTGCCTCCAACACCATTGCGGCGGACTTGACCGCCAAGGCACCCGCCGATGGCCACACCTTGCTAGTGGCCACCAATACGGGCCAAGCGATTGCGCCGCACCTTATCAAACTAAATTTCGACCCGCTCAAAGATCTCGCCCCGATTGGCCTGATCGTCACCGTGCCCAACGTGTTGGTGGTGGGCACAGGCGTGCCGGCCAACAATGTGCGCGAGCTTGTGGCCCTCATGAAAGCCAAGCCCGGCGACTACAAATTCGCCTCTTCGGGTGTCGGCAGCACGCAGCACATTGCGGGCGAAGGCTTCAACCTCGCCGCCGGCGTGGAAAGCATCCACGTGCCCTACAAAGGCAGCAGCCAGGCGCATCTGGATGTGATTGCGGGCAACGTACAGATCATGTTTGACACCACCTCGTCAGCGATGAGCCAGATCAAGGCCGGCAAATTCAAACCGCTGGCGCTGACCACCGCCACCCGCAGCAGCGAGTTGCCACAAGTGCCCACCCTGGCGGAGGCCGGTGTGAGCGGCTTTGAGATGAGCACCTGGTACGGCCTGTTTGTCACCGGCGGTACGCCGCCCGATGTCGTCGCCCGGCTGCAAGCCGAGTTGGCCCGCATTTTGAAGCTGCCCGATGTTCAAGCCAAACTCAAAGGCCTGGGCGGCGAAGTCGCCACCATGAGCGCCGAGCAGTTTTCACAGCTCAACAGGCAAGAGTTCGAGCGTTTTGGCGCATTGATCAAAAGAGCCAACATCAAGTTGGAGTGACTTGCCGCCAATGTGGCCACTGCGACCACTGCGGCAATGCGACCACCGCACAAGGTTCAACTGCTTAGTGCTAATTGCCAATTGCCAACTGGCATAATCCGGCACGCTGCGGCGACCTGGAGGGCTTTCAAGTTTGGCGGTTTTGTCGATTAAATATTCTAATGACAATACATTGAATTAAAATCAACTCCAGGTCTCGCTAATATTGAATAGTTTGCTATTAAATAGTGACTATATATTTCACAAAATATATCAATTTTTTACCTAAAATACAAAGGCAACCATGATCACAACCGCTTCCGGACTGCAATACGACGACACCCAAATCGGCTCTGGCGCAGAGGCCAGCAAAGGCCAAAGCGTGACGGTGCATTACACCGGCTGGCTGTACAACGACGGCGTACAGGGCAAAAAATTTGACTCCAGCAAAGACCGTGGCGACCCGTTCGTGTTTTCACTGGGCGCAGGCATGGTCATCAAAGGCTGGGACGAAGGCGTGGCCGGCATGAAAATCGGCGGCGCGCGTACCTTGATCATTCCGGCTTCGCTCGGTTACGGTGCGCGGGGTGCGGGTGGCGCAATTCCGCCCAATGCCACCTTGAAATTTGACGTGGAGTTGCTGGGAGTTCGTTAAGTTTGCGCTTCTGCTGGCGAGCTTGCGTCAAGGCGCATTTCTCCAGCCTGTTTCACAAAAGCCTGGATTTCCACAGGCGCAAGCCGAGAACTCCGCATGCGCTGCCATCCACTGGCAGCGGTGAGTCCATCTGCCGCATTTATCTAGGCCCATCGCTCACAAATTTGGCGACTTCCCCTTGAATACCCCCAAAAAACCCCTATTTGGCAGGGGTATTCGTCGCTTTTTTACTTCCAGCATGTCAGAACCGTCCCAAAACCCCAACGATCCGAAGGCCGATGCGGCTTCGTCACGCACCTCTCCAGCAGCTTCAAAAGCGCCCCGCCCCGCTGACAACCCAGCGTCGATGGATCCGCCCATGAGCCCTGAAGAAGCCGAGGCCGCCAAGTTCGCCGCTGAAGCCGATGCCGACCCGCTCACAGTGGCTCAGGCCGAACTGGCCGTGCTCAAGGCCAAATCCGCCGAGCTGGCGGATCAATACCTGCGCGCCCAAGCCGACGTACAAAACGCCCGCCGCCGCGCCGACGACGAAATCACCAAAGCGCGCAAATTTGCCGTTGAATCCTTTGCCGAGAGCCTGCTGCCCGTGGCGGACAGCCTGGAAGCCGGTTTGGCCATCAAAGACGCCACAGTTGAGCAACTTCGCGAAGGCTCAGAAGCGACTTTGCGCCAACTGAGCTCTGCGCTGGAGCGCAACAAAGTCATCGCCATCAACCCGCCCGCGGGCGAGAAATTCGACCCGCACAAACACCAGGCCATCAGCATGGTGCCGTCCGAGTTAGACGCCAACACTGTGGTAGCGGTACTGCAAAAGGGCTACTCCATCGCCGACCGCATCATGCGCCCGGCTTTGGTTACCGTCTCGGCGCCCAAGTAAAAAACACCGTAGAAAAAGTTTTTGGGTCACTTGAATCAACCCAAGTTATCCACAAGTTACTAAACATCTGCAACCTGCAATAAATACTGGAGAAAATCATGGGAAGAATCATCGGCATCGACTTGGGCACCACCAACTCTTGCGTCGCCATCATGGAGGGCAACACGCCCAAAGTGATTGAAAACGCCGAGGGCGCACGCACCACGCCGTCCATCATTGCCTACCAAGACGGTGGCGAAGTGCTGGTCGGCGCGTCGGCCAAACGTCAGGCGGTGACCAACCCGAGGAACACGCTGTACGCTGTCAAACGCTTGATTGGCCGCAAGTTCGCCGAAAAGGAAGTGCAAAAAGACATCGACCTGATGCCCTACAAAATTGCCGCTGCCGACAACGGCGACGCCTGGGTCGAAGTGCGCGGTGAACGCATGGCGCCCCAGCAGGTTAGCGCCGATGTGTTGCGCAAGATGAAGAAAACGGCGGAAGACTACCTGGGTGAAGCTGTCACCGAAGCGGTGATTACCGTGCCCGCGTATTTCAACGACGCCCAGCGTCAGGCTACCAAAGACGCGGGCCGCATCGCCGGCCTCGATGTGAAACGCATCATCAACGAACCCACCGCTGCTGCGCTGGCCTTCGGCTTGGACAAACAAGAAAAGGGCGATCGCAAAATTGCCGTGTATGACCTGGGCGGCGGCACGTTTGACGTCTCCATCATCGAGATTGCCGATGTGGACGGCGAGAAACAATTCGAGGTGCTCTCCACCAATGGCGACACCTTCCTGGGCTGCGAAGACTTCGACCAGAAAATCATCGACTACATCATTGCCGAATTCAAGAAAGAACAAGGCGTTGATTTGGGCAAAGACGTGTTGGCCTTGCAGCGCCTGAAAGAAGCGGCTGAAAAAGCCAAGATCGAACTCTCCAGCAGCGCGCAGACCGACATCAACCTGCCTTACGTGACCGCTGACGCTTCGGGCCCGAAACACCTGAATATCAAACTCACCCGCTCCAAACTGGAGCAACTGGTGGAAGACCTGATCGAGCGTACCATCGCGCCTTGCCGCACCGCCATCAAAGACGCGGGCGTGAGCACGGCTGACATCCATGACGTGATCCTCGTGGGCGGTATGACGCGTATGCCCAAGGTGCAAGAGAAAGTCAAAGAGCTGTTTGGCCGCGAGCCGCGCAAAGACGTCAACCCCGACGAAGCTGTCGCTGTGGGCGCTGCCATCCAGGGTCAGGTGTTGAGCGGTGATCGCAAAGACGTGTTGCTGCTGGACGTGACACCACTCTCGTTGGGCATCGAAACGCTTGGCGGTGTCATGACGAAGATGATCACGAAAAACACGACCATCCCGACCAAATTTGCGCAGACTTTCTCCACGGCAGACGACAACCAGCCGGCCGTAACGATCAAGGTGTTCCAGGGCGAACGCGAGATTGCTGCAGTGAACAAAATGCTCGGCGAGTTCAACCTCGAAGGCATTC
>JANOXL010000114.1:0-4666 GCA_031418395.1 Rhodoferax sp.
TGAAACCCTAGAGCCGAGTCATGAGCCGCCTTTCCGTACTTTTCGAAAAATGGATCCAGCCCCTGCAGGCGCTGGCGGCGACCCTGCTATTGCTGGCGCACGCTCCGACGGCGCGCGCCGAGGTGCTTTTTGGTATTGAGGCCAACGGCATTTACAGTGTGGACACGGTCAACGGTGGTCCGGCGACGCGGGTGGTTGCCCTCACCCCTGCCATTGCCTTTGCGGCAACGCTCGCTGTACGCCCCACCGACGGCATGCTGTTTTACCTCGATTCAGGCGGTGCCAACCCGAATTTGTGGCGTTGGGATCCGTCCACTCCGGCTGCTGCACCGGTGCTGCTCGGCACGCCAGGCGCCACCACTACCGGCGTCATCCGCCTGGGGTTTGATGTCGCGGGCAACCTGTTTGCGATGAACTCCGGCGTGGGCACGTCGTTTTGGACGCTCAGCACCACCACGGGTGCCATTCTCAATGTCGTACCCGCTAGCGGTTTCAACGGCGGCAACCTCCCCGGCGGCGGCGACTTGTGCCTTCATCCTTCCACGGGGGTGATTTACATGGTGGCCGGGACAAACCTTTACACGGTGACGTCGACGGGTGTGGTCACCTTTCTGGGGGCCATGACCGGGCTGCCTGGTTCCGCCACCGGCTGCGCCTTCGACCGCAATGGCCAAATGGTGGTGTCGCCAGGAACCACGCTTTACAACGTCAACCTTGGCACGCGTGTGGCAACCGCCAAGCCAACGGCCACTGGCGTGGCGGCGTTTGGCGACCTGGCCTCTAACCCAGATCCCAGTTACACAGCTGATTTGCGGGTTACCAAGACCGCCAGTAATATTACACCGGGCAATACCGTGAGCTTCACCGTAACCGTGACCAATGACGGCCCCAGGCGCGCCACCGATGTGCGGGTGCTGGACCTGTTGCCGGCCGGTGTGACCTTTGTTTCCGCAGCGCCGAGCCAGGGTATTTATTCTGCAACGGCGGTGGTTGGACCGCCTGCCTATCCCGCTGGCACCTGGCGGGTTGGGACACTCAACAACGGCGCTTCTGCAACCCTGACCATCAACGCCAATGTGACCGGCACAACGCCGATCACCAATTGGGCGCAGGTGTCTTACAGCGATCAGTTTGATCCCGACTCCACGCCCGGCAGCGTGGTGCCGCCAGTGGTAGTAGAAGACGACCAAGCTAGCGTCACCATTACCCCGAGCCCCGATTTGCAGGTAGTCAAGACAGCCACCAGTTCCTTTGCCGTGGGCACCAACGCTACCTACTCCCTGGCCGTCAACAACTCGCTGGGCAGCCTCACCACTGGCGTCAACACCTATACCGTGACGGATGTGCTGCCCCCGGGGCTCACATTGGTGTCCGCTGCCGGCACTGGCTGGACGTGTGCATTAAATACGCCTGCGGCGGGCGACAACGTCGTGGGAGGCTCCCGCATGGTTTGTACCAGCGCCACCGCCATATTGCCCGGCGCGAGCAACCCCAATCCGATCACGCTGACGGTGTTGCCGGCCGTTGCAGCCGCACCCAGTGTGACCAACACCGCCGTGGTATCAGGCGGCGGAGAACCCGCCAGCAACAACGGCAACAACAGCAGCACCATCACGACTGGCGTTTGTGCCGCAGCCAGCTGCCCTGACCTGGTGGTTCTAAAAACTTCGCCAGTCAGCTTCACCGTCGGTGCCCCTGGCAGTTACACCCTGAGCGTTCGCAACAATGGCGGCCAGACGACAGGTGCGAACAATTACGTTATTTCCGACACTTTGCCGACCGGCCTGACCCTGACGACCGCCATCGGCGGCGCGGGCTGGACAGTTGGTGCAGGCTGGACCTGCACCGTTGGGTCGGCGGGCGGCAGCCAGGTGACCTGCAACAGCAGCACGCCGATTTTGCCGGGTGCCACCACCACGACCGTCGTTTTCCCGGTAACCGTCGCCAATACCGTGGCGAACTGCGTCGCGCCACCGACCGCATTGTGTGCAGTCAACCCGGCCAGCGTCTCCGGGGGCGGCGAGCCAGCAGCGGTCACCGGCAACAACACCACCACATTGACCACACCCGTGCTCGCCTTTGACTTGACGGTCAGCAAGGTCAAAACCGCTGCCGGCAATTTCGTGCTGGGTGTCAATACGGACACTTATACGCTGACGGTCAACAACATCGGCGCAACGGCCTCGACCGGCACTTATACGTTGATCGACACCTTGCCACCCGGTTTGACTTTAAACACGGCCTCGGGTGGCGCGGGCTGGGCGCTTGGCGCGGGCTGGGCTTGCCCGGCCAATACACCGCTTGCCGGTGACAATGCCGCAGGCGGCGGTCGCGTTGTGTGTACCAACGCCACGGCAATCGCGGCGGCTGGTGTTTCCACCACGGTGGTCTTCCCGGTTGCCGTGGGAGCCGCCGCTGCGCCCAGCGTCGTCAACCCCGCCAGTGTCAGCAATCCGAATGAATCACCGAATTTGACAGGCAACAATTCAACAAGCGTCGCGTCTTTGGTGAATGCGCCTGATCTGGTGGTCACCAAATCGCACAATGGCAATTTCACGGTAGGTGTGAATGGTGTCTACACCCTGACGGTTTCCAACTTGGGCGCCCTGACCACCAGCACCGCCAATGTGGTGGTGACCGATACGCTGCCAGCCGGTTTGACTTTTGTTTCCGGCACGGGCACGGGCTGGAATGCCTGCACCGCCGTACTCCAGGTGGTGACCTGCGTGCGCCCGCTGGCCAACGCCATCGCCGCCAACACCTCGGCGCCGCCCATCACGCTGACAGTCTCCGTGGCGCCCGCCGCTGCCGTGGCGTCCCCTGTTACCAACAACGCCAGCGTTGCAGGGGGCAACGAACCCGCCGGCAATGGTGGCAACAATAGCGTTGCCGACATCACCTTTGTCTATTTCTCTCCCGTCATCACAAAAGCCTTTGCACCGGCTACGGTTGTGGCGGGCGTCCCGTCGACGCTGACGCTGACCATCAGCAACCCGGCCGGTAACCCGCTGTCGCTGGCGGGGCTCGCGGTGTTAGACCCTTTTCCACCCGGCATGGTCGTGGCGACCACCCCGGTATTCAGCAACACCTGCGGCGGCACGGTCTCAACCGGTAGCGCTCAGGGCGATACCTTGATTTCGTTAACGGGTGGTGCGACCGGCGCGGGCGGCACCAACTGTGTCATTTCAGTGAATGTCACCAGCACCACGATTGGTCCCAATGTCAACACCACCGGGCAGGTTTCTTCCAGCAATAGCGGCACCGGTAATACCGCCAACGCGACCTTGACCGTTACCGCACCGGCCGCCCCGACGTTGACCATGGTCAGCTCGCCAGATCCGGTCGGCGTGAACCGCCCGGTAACGCTCACGTATACCGTGAACAACACCTCGGTTGCAACTACTAATTTGGGTTTTATTCATAACTTCCCCATCGTTGGCGGCTCGCAGATGGTGTGGCAAAGCACGGTGTCCAACAGCTGCACCGCAGGCGGAGCCTCGATCACCAACCCGGCAGGCGCGGCGCTGGTAGCGGGTGTCAGCACCGGCATCATGCTCTTTAACGGTTATGACGCTGCAGCCAATGCGGTTTGCACAATTGTTATCACCGCAACCGTCGGTGCCCCAGGCGTTGTCAATACCGTCAACGGTACACCCGGCATCAGTGGTTTGACGGGCTCCATCGTGCTGGTTTCCAACGTCAATGACACCTTCACGGTGCGTGCCACCACGCTGACCAAGGATTTCAGTCCTGCCATCGTGGCGACCAGTGCGCCATCGGTTTTAACCTTTACCATCACCAACGGCACCGGCAACCCACAGCAAGGTGGCGCGGCGCCGGTCAGCAATCTGCTGGCATTTACAGAAACTTTGCCTGGCAGCGTCGTAGTCGCCAGTACGCCAATCGCAACGCAATGTAACGGTACTGTGGCAGCCACGGTGGGCACCTGCATCATCACATTCAGCGGCGGCAATTTGGCCCTGGGCCAGGCCAGTTGCACCATTGCCGTCAGCGTGCGTTCGGCTGCGGCGGGGGTCTTCAACAACCTGCCCGCCAACGTGACCGGGTTTGCAAGCAACATCGTCAACAACGCCACCGCCACGCTAACAGTGTCTGGCCCCAGCCTGGTGTTTATGAAAACCGTCAGCGTCACCAGCGACCCGGTCAACGGCGGCAGTAACCCGAAGAACATTCCCGGCGCCGAGGTGCTCTACACGTTGCGCGTCACCAATACCGGCTTGGGCGCGGTAGACGCCAACACCGTGGTGATTGTTGACCCGGTTCCCGCCAATACAGACCTTTTTGTCGGCGATTTGGGCGCTGTCAATTCCGGGCCGATTGCGTTTACGCAGGGTGTGCCGACCAGTGGCTTGACCTACACCTACATCGCATTGAACAGTGGGGCTGACGACGTGGGCTTTTTCAGCGACAACGCTTGTACAGTGCCAGTGGCGCTGCCCACTGTGCCGTATGACGCGAGTGTGCGTTGTATTCGCCTCAATCCCAAGGGCGCCATGGCTGGCACAGGCGGCGGTAACCCCTATTTCGACCTGAGCTTTAGGGTGCGTGTCCGCTAAGCAAAGGCTCTCCCGCAGCTTAGAGCAGATAGGTCGGGCGCTTGGCTCAAAGCGAAGCGGCACTTTCTGACACGACGATTTCCCCCCGC
>JANOXL010000115.1:0-6992 GCA_031418395.1 Rhodoferax sp.
CACGCCGCTTACCGTGGCGATGACCAGCGGGTTTTTCACCAACTCGCGGCCCAGATGCAATTGGGCGTGGCGGGCCATCGGCCAGACGGCGGCGATATTGAAGACGGGCACGCAAAAGCCGATCAAAATGGCGATCAGCGAGAGGCCTTCTGGCCCAGCCAGACGCTCGGCCAAGGCCAAAGCGACAAAGGAATTGAAGCGAAACCCGATCTGCGCCGCCGCCGCGTGCTGGCGCGGGTCGATATGCGATTTGAACCACGGCAGATGGGGCAACACGTAAGCCAAGCCGATGCCGATGGCCGCCAGCGCCCAACCGGCCGCGATCAAGCCAGACGCTGCGCCCAGGTGCAGCGGGGTCTTCATGATCGAGTGAAACAGCAGCACCGGGAACAAAAAATAATAGACCAGGGACTCGACTTTTTCCCACACCGAGCGGTTCAGCGGGGTGGTGCGGCAGACAAGATACCCCAGGAGAATCAGGGAAAAATCGGGGAAGAGTAGTTGAAAGAAGTTCACCCTGCGAGAATATTCGATTTCCAGATCGACGCAACAGTGCGTTGCGCCTCCTAGCCGTGCTGAAGCACTGTCTTCGTCGGCGCGCCTTCTTTCGCGCCGATCTGGAAATCGAATTGAATCTTTTCGGAGCCGTTCCAATGAAATGCAAAACCTTCCTTTTACTCACCGTTCTGGCCGCAGCGACCAGTGCAGTCGCCCAAAACTACCCCAACAAAGTCATCCGGTTGCAAGTGCCTTTTGCACCGGGCGGCACGACGGACATCGTCGCCCGCGTGATCGCCGAACCCTTGGGCAAAGCGCTCGGGCAGACCGTGATTGTTGAAAACAAGGCCGGTGGTGGCGGTGTGATTGGCGCAACTGAGACCGCACGCGCCACGGCAGACGGGTATTCGCTGGCGATGGCCACCGTCTCTACCACGGCGGCAAATCCGGCCATCAACCCCAAAATCCCCTACAACCCGGTAACGGATTTCACGCCCATCATCAACATTGCGGCCACGCCCAACGTGATCGCGGTTCACCCCGGTTTCCCGGCGAAAGATTACAAGGGTTTCATGGCCGAGCTGAAAAAATCACCTGGCAAATATTCCTACGCCTCCTCAGGCACGGGCGGCATTGGCCACTTGCAAACCGAGCTGTTCAAAAATCTTGCCGGCGTGTTTGTCACCCACATTCCGTACCGTGGCGCTGGCCCGGCGCTGAACGACACGGTGGCTGGGCAAGTGCCCATCATCTTTGACAACATACCCTCCGCGCTGCCCTTTATCAAAGACAACCGCTTGGTGCCCATGGTCGTCGCTGCGCCGCAGCGCCTGGCGCAATTGCCCAATGTGCCGACCTTCAAGGAAGTCGGCCTGGAACCGGTGAACCGCATGGCCTACTACGGTATTTGGGGCCCCAAAGGTCTGCCCAAAGACGTGGTGGACAAAGTCAACGCCGCTGTGAAAAAAGCGCTGGAGGATCCGGCCGTCAGAAGGCGCATTGAAGACACCGGCTCCATCGTGATTGGCAACACACCCGATGAGTTTGCGGCGCAGATCAAGGCCGAGTTTGAGGTCTACAAAAAGGTGGTGGACACGTCCAAACTCAAAATCGATTGAGCACGGGCCGTGCAGCGCACACCGAAAGTCGACAAAATTTTGGGAGAGGCGCCCGGCGGGGTTTTGCCTGAGCCGTCGATTGACACCTTCGTGGACGCCTTGTGGCTCGAAGACGGGCTTTCCAAAAACACGCTGGCCGCCTACCGGCGTGACCTGACCCTGTTTGCCCAATGGCTGGCGACACGTAGCAGCAGTTTGTCTGCGGTGGCCGAAGCCGATCTACAGGCTTACTTCTCAGCGCGGCACGAAGGCAGCAAGGCCACCACCGCGAACCGGCGGCTCACGGTGTTCAAGCGGTATTTCCGCTGGGCGCTGCGCGAGCGACTCGCCACCAGCGACCCCACGCTCAAGTTGCAGCCCGCCAAACAGGCGCTGCGCACACCCGCCACACTGACGGAGGCGCAGGTCGAGGCGCTCCTGGCCGCGCCCGATCTCGCCGCAGGCATCGGCATACGCGACCGCGCGATGATCGAACTGATGTATGCCAGCGGACTGCGCGTGAGTGAGTTGGTCTCGCTCAAAGTACTCAATGTGAGTCTCTCGGACAACGTGCTGCGCGTGTTCGGCAAAGGCAACAAGGAGCGCCTGATCCCGTTTGGCGAAGTGGCCAACCAGTGGCTGCGCATTTACCTTGCGCAAATCCGCCCGGCCATGGTGGCCGGGCGTCAGACGGAAGACCTGTTCGTCACCAACCGGGGCACCAAACCCGGCACCGCGATGAGCCGTGTCATGTTCTGGATGATCATCAAAAAATACGCGCTGATGGTTGGCATCACCAGCAAACTCTCCCCGCACACATTGCGCCACGCCTTCGCCACGCATTTGCTCAACCACGGGGCCGACCTGCGTGCGGTGCAGATGCTGCTGGGGCATGCGGATATTTCAACCACAACGATTTATACGCATGTGGCGCGTGAGCGGCTGAAGTCCATTCACGCGCAGCATCACCCGCGCGGCTGATTCCGTATTCAAATCATCCGTGCAGGTCGTTGCGCCTCCTAGCCGTGCGAAAGCACTGTCGTCGTCGGCGCGCCTACTTCACGAATGATTTGAATACGGAATGGCTGCTGTCAATGCAGCCAATTCATCGTCGCTGAAGCCAGCCAATCGCCGTGCCGCGTCATTGAAAGGCGGGCGAAGTTTGGGGGCCTTGTAGCGCTCTGTCAAAGCGGCGTAATGGCGCACCGGGGCCAGCCCGTCACGTTCACACAGCCAGCGGTACCAGTGGTTGCCAATCGCCACATGGCCCACTTCGTCGCGCAGGATGATGTAGAGAATCTCCACCGCGCGCAGCGCATCTGGCGTGCCCACCTGGCGCAGTTTGGCCTGGATTTGCGGCGTGGCGTCGAGCCCGCGCGCCTCCAGCGTGCGCGGCACCAGCGCCATGCGGGCGACCACGTCGTGCGCGGTCTTGTCACACATCTCCCACAGACCGTCGTGGGCCGGAAAGTCGCCGTAGTCCCAGCGTGGCGAAGGCTGGCCGCTCGCGTCGAACGTCGAATCCATGCCGCGCAAATGCTCCCGCAAAAGGGTGAAGTGGTACGCCTCCTCGCGCGCCACCTTCGCCCAATCTCGGTAAAACTGATCCGGCAGGCCATCAAAGCGCCACACCGCGTCCAGCGCCAGGTTGATGGCGTTGAACTCGATGTGGCAGATCGAATGAATCAACGCCGCACGCCCTTCCAGTGTGGACGGCGCACGGCGCGGCACTTTGGCGGGGTGCAGCAGCTCAGGTCGGGCGGGGCGGCCTGGGATGACCAGTGTGTTGTTTTGAAGGTGCGAATTAGCGCTGCCCAAATGCAATGGTGACGGCGAAGCTAAGGGCAAAGTAAGAGGCAAATTCGACACTGATCCGATGGTTTGGGTGAGGTTGGCCTTTTTGCGTGGCTCTGCTTCACACAGGGCTTGCCACGCCAAAAATCTCAAATTGGCGGGATTTAAATCGTTCAAAGGTGGGTCAGATTCCATGGGGTGAATTTTCAACGTGAATTTTCACATTGGCCTGGATTGGGGCAAATGTTAAAGTGGACGGTATGGATAGCCCTAACACCCTGTTGCGCATTGCGGAGTTGAAGCGTTTGAAGTGTTGGCTATTGGCTTTGGCGACCGTTGGCTGGCTCACGGCCTGCGGTGGTGGTGCCTCTTCCCCCTTGGGCGGGAGTAACGCTACAGCCGAAGCTTCGGCACCCGTCCAACTTTCAGGGTCAGTCGTAAAAGGGCCGGTTTCGGGTTCCAAAGTGTGTGTCTATGAAATGCTCAGTTCAGGCAAAGGCAAGCTATTGGCTTGTACGACGTCAATTGCTGATGGCACTTATTCTTTAATCGTTCCCTATGAAGGCGATGTCGTCGTCGAAGCAACCGGCGGTACCTACACCGATGAGGCAACGGGTGCCACTGGCGTGTCCCTTGACGCCCCGCTTGTCAGCGCCGCCAGGGTTGGCAGGGGTTCCAATACGCTTCACGCAACACCGTTAACGGCCTTGGCTTTTGGTCAGTCCTTGGGGGAAGATGGCTTCAATATTGCCGCATTTAGAGCGAAGGCTGCGCAGATCCGCGACGCATTTGGGCTGCCTGCGGATGCAGACTTGAATACTACTTTGCCTGACGTCCGTCCAGGTTTTACCAATCCCTATGGCGAGGCTCTGCGTGCGATTAGCAAGATGCTTGGTATGGGCGCGACTTTGTCGGGCGTGGTTGGCAACTCCGACCTGATGGCACTGAAAAAGGCTTATCAACAAGCTCGACTTTGTTTGCCTTCGGTACCCATTCCCGCAAAAGCTGCCATGGCGGCGGCCTTAACCCCGGGCGAGGTGAAGATTGTCGGAGGCGGGGTCAATATCGATGGTGCAATATTTACCGTGACCAGCCCTGACCCCGCTTGGCGCGCTTTGTTGGCGGAGTCAGAAACGCCGATGGGTTGCAGTGTGACCACCAATACCCCTGACTTGGTAGTTTTAAGCTGCCCCCAGCCTGCCCTGCAGGGTAATTTGACATTGACTGCCGGGACTTCGCAGAGCCAATCACCCATGCCAACAGCATTGCCCACGGGCGGCGTACTGGCGCTGGGTGGGGATATTCAGGTACTGGGTGGCCTGACAGTGGGTGGTAATCTCACAATTTCAGCAGACACTTTTCTCAACGGCGGGGCAATACTTATCGGACAAGGTGGCACCTTGACACTTGGCGGCTTGGCAGGATCGTCGGGGACAGGGACACCTGCTGTGGATTTGGGGCAAATTAACTTTCAACGCAACGGCAGCATTATTGTGGGCACCCCACCTCTTTCAAATATTTGTTTGAGCGGCACGTGCCAAGTTTGCCCACTCAGCCTCAACGGCGGCCAGTGCGGCGGCGGAATTCCTAGCTGGCCCAGTGAAGGTGTCTTCTCGGTAACTGCGGGTGTCTTCTCGGTCACTGCGGGGCCGTCGTGTGGGTCTTCAGTCTTGACCCCCAAGGGTGTATTGGTCAATTAGGTCGAGTCGCCTGCGCACTTTGAGCCCGTATCGCAAACTTGAGTGGTATTGTGTTGTCGCCGCTCAGTTGACGGCCTTTTACAATCGTCCCAACAACACAACCGGGACACCTCCATGGCAATCTACGAACTCGACGGCGTCGCCCCCACCATCGGCAAAGACGTCTACATCGCCGACACTGCACAGGTAATGGGTGACGTAGTGCTGGGTGAGGGCGCGAGTGTGTGGTTTGGCGCGATCGCGCGGGGGGATTCGGAGAAGATCACGATCGGGCGCGGCAGTAATGTGCAGGATGGCACGGTGTTACATGCCGACGCTGGAAAACCCTTGATGATTGGCGACAACGTGAGTATCGGCCACATGGTCATGTTGCACGGTTGTACCATCGGAGATGGCAGCTTGATTGGAATTGGTGCTATCGTTTTGAATGACGCGAAGATCGGTAAAAACTGCATCGTCGGCGCCAACTCGCTGGTGACCGAGGGCAAAGAATTCCCCGATGGCTCGATGATCATGGGCAGCCCGGCCAAGCTGGTGCGCCAACTCGCGCCGGAGCAAATCGCGGGTCTGTCCGGCATCAGCGGGCATTACGTGGCTAACGGCAAACGCTTCCGGGCGGGTTTGAAAAAAATCGGCTGAATGGCCAAGAAAACTGACGTGCGAGCTGCCGACGAATTCGACAAGGACCTGGCGCGTGTCTGAATTGCATAAATTCATGTTTGACGGCCTGCCCGTGCGCGGTGCCATCGTGCGCCTGGACGACGCGTGGGTTGAAATTTTGCGCCGCCGTGCCGCAAACTCAAGCAGCGGCGCCTACCCCTTGCCTTTGCAAAACCTGCTCGGAGAAATGGCCGCAGCGGGTGTGCTGATGCAGTCCAACATCAAATTCGACGGCGCGCTGATTTTGCAAATTCAAGGCGACGGGCCGGTGAAACTGGCAGTGGTCGAGGTTAACGGTGATTTGAGTTTGCGCGCCACGGCCACGCTGGTCGGTGAAGTCACTTCAGACGCACGATTGAGCCAAATGGTCAACGTCAACAACACCGGTAAGTGCGCCATCACACTGGACCCCAAAACGCGCCGACCCGGCCAGCAAGCCTACCAGGGCGTGGTGCCCTTGTTTGGCGATCAAAAGGAAAAACTCGAGCGCATCAGCGACGTGTTGGCGCATTACATGTTGCAAAGTGAACAGCTTGAAACCACCTTGGTGCTGGCGGCAAACGACCAAGTGGCCGCGGGCCTGCTGATTCAAAAAATGCCCGGCCAGGGCGGCAAGGCGGTATCTGCCGAACGCGCCGCTGACCCCGATTACCTGGATGCGTTCAACCGCATCTCGATTTTGGCGGCCAGCCTCACGCCGGCCGAGTTGCTGACGCTGGACGTTGACACCATTCTTCACCGCCTGTTTTGGGAGGAGCCGCTACTGCGCTTTGAGCCGATGACGGGCGAAAAAGCGCCACGGTTTGCCTGTACCTGTAGCCGCGAACGTGTGGGCCGCATGATCAAAAGCCTGGGAGCTGCCGAGGCCGACAGCATCATCGCCGAGCGTGGCGATATCGAAGTCGGTTGCGAATTTTGTGGCCAGCAGTACCGCTTTGACGCGGTCGATGCAGCGCAGTTGTTTGTGGAGTCAACCGGCCTGCAGGGCATGCCTGGCAGCTTGCAGTAGCCTTCATGACGATTGCGCCGCTACGTGCTTAAGCGGCCTCGCGCTTGGCCAGCAGGCTGCTAAACAAACGGTGTTCACAGGCCGGGTCGCTACAGGTGTCACAGGCCCAGTGCCAGGTCTCGTGGTCTAAGGTCTCGCGGCCTGAAGTGTTGTTGACTTTTCGGTCGGCATTGAGGCCAGCTTGGGACGCCAGCTTGTTCGCAATGATCCGCTGGGCTTGCTGCAAACGCTCCG
>JANOXL010000116.1:0-5001 GCA_031418395.1 Rhodoferax sp.
CATCAGGTTCCATCGCTCATCTGAGGACGGAACCAAAGCTCCGGTCAGATGAGCCTGGGTTTTTTTGATTTGCTGGCGCGCAAACAGCCCTGCACCGTGCAGAAGCACACGGCGGCGAGGGGGTTGTTTGATTGCACCAGCATCACCGCATGATACCAATGCCACAATGGCGGCCATGAATTTCCCCCGTGTTGCCATTCAAACCGCTGATTTCAACCTGGCCGACGAGGTGTTGGCCCTGCGCGCGCAAGACAAACGCGTGGGCGCGGTGTGTTCTTTCATTGGCACAGTGCGAGACAGAAATGTGGCCCCCACGCTTGCCGCTTCGCGTGCTGCGCTGCCCCCCGAGGGGACTAATTTTTCTAGGGGCGGCCCGTCGAAAAATTCTTCTGATGACGCCCCAATCGATGAAGTAAGTAGCCTGGAGCTGGAGCATTACCCCGGCATGACCGAGAAATCGATTGAGGCCATGATCGACGCTGCCCACAAGCGCTTCGACATTTTTGGCGCACGGGTGGTTCATCGCGTTGGCGTCTTGCAGCCTTTGGATCAAATTGTCCTGGTGGCCGTCACTTCCGCCCATCGGGGCGAGAGTTTCCAGGCCTGTGAGTATTTGATGGACTACCTCAAAACCCAGGCGCCGTTCTGGAAAAAGGAAACCACCCCTGAGGGTGCCAAATGGGTCGATGCGCGGGTGAGTGATGATGCGGCGCTGGCGCGTTGGGGTATTGAGGCACCTCCGCAGGTGGCCGGTTGAATCAGGCGGTGGCTTAGTTCAAATATTGCGGCCGTGAATTGGCCAAGGGCGGATCGGCAGCCGCATCTGCGCTTGACGCCAAAACCGGAGCGCGCGCCCATTGGGCCTCGCCGTGCGCCCGCTCCAGCAGGTGCAACATACCGTGCAAGAGTTTGTCGTCCAATTCCAGCATGACTTCGCGTTTTGTGCCGGGGTGTGGCGTGTTGGCCAAAAATTTGACTTGCAAATTGGCGTTCGCCAGCGGCGTGATTTGCACTTCGCTGACCAACAATGGTTCTTCCAGTGCAACACCAAGTGCGGGTTCTTTATAGGGCGTTTTAAAGTCTGCCTGTTGCAGGGTTTGCTCTTTTTTAAACTCTGAAAGGAACTCGCGGATTTTGGGGTCCTTGGCACTCAGCCCATCATCAGGCTGGGCTACCAGACGCTTTTGAGCTTGATCCGCCGTGACTTTGTGCAAAACTGGCAGCAACCCCAAGGTCAATCGGCGCGTCAACCACAGGCGAAACTCCAGCCCGGTGCTGGTGTTGATGCGCGCCAACACCCGATCCTGCTCAGGCTGGTACTGGATGTTGAACTGGTGGATGTGCATCAATCAATTTTAGGGGTTCTGAAGCGTGTCGATAAGAACATCACCCCAATCGACAAACTACCCAGCCACAGCGCCAAACCGGGGGCTGCGAAGGATTGCAAGGCGGCACCGCTCACCAGCGGCCCGAGTGCGCCGCCCAAGGTGTAGCCGGTGATCATGGCGGCCGAGCCCGCCGCCGTGTCTTGCCCGCTGAATTGGTGCGCCACACGAATCATCGACAAGGTGTACAAGGCACCCCCCACGCCGCCCCAAATGAAGGCGCAGGCCCACAGCAGCCAGGGCGCGTAGGGCGACACCACCATCATCACGCTGCTGGCCAGCAGCAAAAACCCCGCAGCCCCAAACACGCGCGACGGCATCCAGTGGTCGGCCATCAGCCCCGCTGGAAACTGGCACAGGAAACTACCCACGCCCAAAGCACCCACGATACTGACGGCGGCTGCCATCGACAGACCCAGTGTTGCGCCGTTGGCCGCGCTGACACTGCCCAGGCCACTTTCAAACACACCTCCGGCGAAGGCGATCAGCGCCAGCGCCGGTACCCGTGTCAAAGCGGTCCAGGTGGACATCGCACCCGTCGAAGATGGCAAGTGGCTTGGCGCTGCCTGCGTCGGGTTGGGTGTTTTGAAATCATCCAGACTCGCCAGCCGCAAGAGCAGCAAAACGCCGACGGCCTGCACGGCGCTGGCGACGATCAGCGTCTGGGTGGCCGAAATTTGAAACAGCGCCGGTACAAAGGGCCCACCGGCCATGGCCGCACCAAGCAGGGTTTGGTACAGGCCGGTGATGCGGCCCCGCTTGTCGGGTGGAGAATAACGCGCAATCAGCGCCTCGGTGGCGTTCCAAACCGCCGCCGAGCCACTGCCGCCCAGTATTGCAAAGGCGCACCAAATCCAAAGTTCATCAAAACTCGCATACCCGATGGTGGCCAGGAGTTGCAGACAGTTGCCAATGCGGCAGACCCGAACCTCCCCCCAACGCGCAAAAATTTTGGGCATGACCGGAATCAGCACGGCGATGCAGCTAAATCCGATCATGGCAAACGCCCCCACCGCCGCCACGCCGTGCCCGCGTTGCTGCAACAGCACGGCCAGCACGGGTGCGTACATGGAGAAAGAGGCTACCAGCAAGGCGGTGGCCAGGGCGATTCTGACGACGGGGTGATGCAAGGCGCTGGCTCGCGGCAAAAGCCGATTCTTTCGGTTTGATAAAGATCAACGCGTGATCAGTTTGTGCGGCAACAATCTTACTTCCGCCGGTACCATCATCTGGCCATGCCTTGAATTATCTCAGGCCCACCCAAAGTAACCCCCATGAGAACCGACAAACTAACCACCAAATTCCAGGAAGCCCTGGGCGACGCACAAACCCTGGCGATCGGGGCAGACCATGCTTTCATCGAGCCCGCTCACGTGTTGGCGGCCATGTTGCGCCAGCAAGACGGCCCCAAGGCCCTGCTGTCACGCGCCGGCGTCAATGTGACGGGTTTGCAGACAGTCGCCGAGGTGGCGATGAAGAAACTACCGCAAGTCGAAGGACACGAGCAGGTGCAGGTGGGGCGCGACATGGTGTCGCTTTTGCAAGGCGCCGAGAAAGAATCCATCAAACGCGGTGATCAATTTGTCGCCGGTGAACTCTTTTTGCTGGCGCTGGCCGACAGCAAGCAGGAGTTTTCCAAACAGGTGCGCGAGCAGGGGCTGACCCGCAAGTCGCTTGAATCAGCCATTGACGCCGTGCGTGGCGGCGAGAACGTCAACAGTGCCGACGCGGAAGACCAGCGGGAGTCGCTCAAAAAATACTGCATTGACCTCACCGAACGCGCCCGCATGGGCAAACTTGACCCGGTCATTGGCCGCGACGACGAAATCCGCCGCGCCATCCAGGTCTTGCAGCGTCGCACCAAGAACAACCCGGTGCTGATTGGCGAGCCCGGCGTAGGTAAAACCGCGATTGTCGAGGGCCTGGCCCAGCGCATCGTGGCCGGTGAAGTGCCTGAATCGCTCAAGGGCAAACGCGTGTTGTCGCTGGACATGGCGGCGCTCTTGGCCGGTGCCAAGTTTCGCGGCGAGTTTGAAGAGCGCCTTAAAAACGTGCTTAAAGACTTGGCCAAAGACGAAGGCCAAACCATCGTCTTCATCGACGAATTGCACACCATGGTCGGCGCCGGCAAAGCCGAAGGCGCAATGGACGCCGGCAACATGCTCAAGCCCGCGTTGGCGCGTGGCGAGCTGCATTGTGTGGGCGCGACCACACTCGACGAATACCGCAAATACATCGAAAAAGACGCCGCACTGGAGCGCCGTTTCCAGAAAATCCTGGTGGGTGAACCTACGGTGGAGGCGACGATTGCCATCCTGCGCGGCCTGCAGGCTCGTTATGAAACCCACCATGGCGTCCAGATCACCGACCCAGCCATCGTGGCAGCGGCAGAGCTCAGTCACCGCTACATCACAGACCGCTTTCTGCCCGACAAGGCGATTGACCTGATCGACGAGGCCGCCAGCAAAATCAAGATCGAGCTGGATTCCAAGCCAGAAGTGATGGACAAGCTGGACCGTCGCCTGATTCAACTGCAAATTGAGCGTGAAGCCGTCAAGCGCGAGAAAGATGACGCGTCCAAGAAACGGTTTGAATTGATCAACGACGAGATCAAGAGCCTGCAAAAGGAAATTGCCGACTTGGATGAAATCTGGAAGGCTGAAAAGGCGCAGGCGCAGGGTAGCAAAACCATCATGGAAGAAATCGAAAAGGTTCGCTTTTCGATGGATGAACTGACTCGAAAAGGTGAATTCAACAAAGTCGGCGAGTTGCAATACGGCAAGTTGCCGGGCCTTGAGAAACAGCTCAAGGAAGCGCAGGCCGCCGAGGCTGGAAAAGCCAAAAACGCCAAAGATGGCGGTCGCCCGCAACTGCTGCGCACCATGGTCGGCGCCGAGGAAATTGCCGAAGTGGTGAGCCGCGCCACTGGTATTCCCGTGGCCAAAATGCTGCAAGGCGAGCGCGACAAACTGCTGCAGATGGCCGACAAACTGCATCAACGGGTGGTCGGTCAAAACGAGGCGATTGACGCCGTGGCCAACGCCATCATGCGCGCACGCGCGGGTCTGTCTGACCCGAACCGGCCTACGGGTTCCTTCTTGTTCCTTGGCCCCACCGGTGTGGGAAAAACCGAGCTGTGCAAAGCGCTGGCAGGCTTTTTGTTTGACAGCGAAGATCACCTGATCCGCATTGACATGAGTGAGTTCATGGAAAAGCACAGCGTGGCACGCCTGATTGGCGCGCCTCCTGGCTACGTGGGTTACGAAGAGGGCGGTTACCTCACCGAAGCCGTGCGGCGCAAACCCTATAGCGTGTTGCTGCTTGACGAGGTGGAGAAGGCCCACCCCGATGTTTTTAACGTGTTGCTGCAAGTACTGGACGACGGTCGCCTGACCGACGGCCAGGGCCGCACGGTCGACTTCAAAAACACCGTGATCGTGATGACCAGCAACGTCGGCTCGCCCATGATTCAAAGCATGGTGGGCAAGCCCTACGAGGACGTGAAAGACGCCGTAGTGGACGAGCTGAAAAACCACTTCCGCCCCGAATTTTTGAACCGAATTGACGAGACCGTGGTGTTCCACAGTCTGGATGCCCAACACATCGAGGCCATCGC
>JANOXL010000117.1:0-5694 GCA_031418395.1 Rhodoferax sp.
GCCTCCGAAGAGCTGGCCTTGACGCAATCTGCCGTGAGCCGCCAAATCCAGACGCTGGAGGACGACGTGGGCGCGGCGCTTTTTTTGCGCCACACACGCGCTGTGGAGTTGACCAGCGCGGGCGCGCTCTTGCTGGGTGCCGTCTCACGCGCGCTGCCGCAGATTGACGGTGCGGTGCGGCAAATCCGCCAAAGCGCCGGGCGCCGTACGGTCTCGATCACCACCTTCGCATCGTTCGCGTCGATGTGGCTGATCCCGCGCATGGAGGTGTTTCAGCGCGTCAACCCGGACATCGACATTCGCATCGACGCCTCCGACACGGCTGTCGACATGGAAGTTGCGGATGTTGATCTGGCCATCCGTTACGGCCCGGCTGCAGCCATGCCAGCCCAAGCCGTGCGGCTTTTTGGCGAGCAGTTGGCGCCGGTGATCAGCCCCTGGCTGCTCAAAAGCGGCCAAAGCATCAACCAGCCCGAAGACCTGGCGCGTTTCACCTTGATCGAAGCCGGTGACGCCCACCGTACCCACCTGGAGTGGTTGACCTGGCGGCGCTGGTTTGACGAGCAACACCTGCCCAAAGTCAGCCCCAAACGCTGGCTGTATTTCAACTACGCCTACCAGATGACGCAGGCCGCGCTGGCCGGGCAAGGTGTGGTGCTGGCGCGCCTGCCGCTGGTCGCCGAGAACCTGGCGCACGGGGACTTGGTCGAGGTGCTGCCCCACACACGGATGGACAGCCCCATGGCCTACTGGCTCATCACCGGCCCGCGCAGCAGCCTGCGCCCGGAGATTCAGGCCTTTTGCGAATGGCTCAAAGGCCAGGCAGCAGCAACGCGCAAGACCAGCGGCGAAGTGGCGGACCCGGAAACGCTGGTGAATTCAGATTAAGCGGTCGTCACTTTGTTTACCAGCGCAACAACTTGGGCCCCAGCCCAGCACCGAGCAGGGTGGGAACAGCGATGCCAGCTGAATACCACAGCGCCACAAAGGGGGCGGCCAACTCGGGGCAATGAAAGGCGTAGACCAGCGTTCCGGCAGCGCCGGCCAGCAGCCCCGCCACCGCACCGGCCAAGCGCAAGCGCGTGGGCGCAAGGCTTTTGAGCGCCCAGATGGTGGCAATGAACATTGGCGCAGACACGAGCGCGATATTCATGGCGCAAGTCCTCCAAGTCTTGCCAAAGGCCAGCACAATGCGCTCGGGCGCTTCGGCATTGACCATCACCACAGTGCCCAGCGCGAACATCAGCAGCACTGGAATGGCCAGGCCGCGCAGCGGCAAGCCCAGCGAACGCCCTGGCGTGCCTGCCAGCCAAACCAAAACCAGCCCCAAACTAGCCAGTGATGCAGGATAAGCGAGTTTGATCCAAAACATGGGTTGGGCTGCCGCCTCCCGCAGCCCCGGGTTGACGCCAAGCATGGCACTCATAACCACAATGGCCATGACCAAGCCGACACCTAGCCGCAAAGCAAAGTCTTTATGCAAGGCCTGACGGTTGACCGGCTCGACTTGGGTTGCCAGCATGGAGATCAGATCATGGGTTTTCATCATTTGCCTTTCATTAAAGCGGCCAACGCCTTGAGGCCGCGGTGGACTCCCACCTTCACTGCCGACTCCGACATATTTGTTGCCTGCGCTGTTTCAGACACCGACAGACCCTCCAACTTCATATGCATGATGGGCAGGCGCTGGTTGTCGGGTAATTGCGCCAACATCTTGCTAATGTCGCGCTGCGCGTCAATGGCATCGGTGTCGCAGCTAGCAAACACCGCCAAGTCGTCGTCCAGCGGATCATGCAAGTTTTCGCGCACGGCGCGGCTGCGAAACAGGTCAATCAGCTTATAGCGACCAATCGCGTGCACCCAAGCCGTCAGCGGACTGCCTTCGTTGTAGGTGTGGCGCTGGTTGTGTACTGCTAATAAGGTGTCTTGCACAAGATCCTCAATTTCATCAGGTAAAGCCGTTAGTCTGCGTTTAAAAAAAGCGCGTAAGTGCGTACTCAAGTCTTCCAAAAAGTGCTGGTAAGCCGACGCATCGCCTACCAAACCCTGCAAAAAAAGCGCCCGCAAACGGTTTTCGTTCGCCTGCATCGCGGCCAGGTTGCTGTCAGTGGTTATTCGTTCCATGCGGTTAATTGGTTACACCCAAATGAAAATAAATTTTTTGCTGCGGCAACTGAAAAGCTGCAACTTAATACGCGGCGCAAGCGAACTGATTGCTGGACAGTGCTTGGCGCTCCTGGCTCTTTCCCAAATCATCTTAAACCAAACTTCTTGGAGACAGATATGCAAGCACTTGTTCCGCTGATCTTCCACACTATTCAATTGGCCAAATTTGGGCTTGGCGCTTGGATTGCAAATCGCGCCATTGTTAATCGCCATCTTGGTCGCCCGGCGCGTGGCAAGAATATTTTCCGGCCGCTGTAACCAATCCGTCTGTGCATCCGTATTAACAGACAGACCAGCTGCAGCAAGCACACCACTTCAACCAGCCGGCCTGTTTAACTTCTTATCAACCTGACTTCTTATTAACTTGTACTGAAAAGGAACCATCATGAAATCGACATTCGCAAAATCCATCGTAGTTTTGGCTGCAACCCTGGTTGCTGGCGTGAGTTTCGCTGGCGACCGCGCTGCCCTGACCCGCGAGCAAGTTCGCACTGAGTACCTCCAGGCAATGGCACAAGGCACCCTGGCCCCGACCGCCGAAGGCCATGTGGCCATGATCAAGCCCAGCGCTTCCAAGCTGACCCGCGAAGCCGTTCAAGCCGAGTATTTTGCAGCCCGCATGGCCGGCAGCCTGCCTGTTTTGAGTGAAGGTCAGCAAGCCACAGCACCAGCCGTCAAATCAAATTTGACCCGCGAGGCCGTTCAGGCCGACTACATCATGGCTCTTAAAGCTGGCACCTTGCGCATGACTCAAGAGGGCGCGTAATTCGCAGGAGTCCAGGCGGGTCACCCACTGTGTTGAGCCCGCTACGACTCCACCGATATGCGATTCAAGCCTGCGAATCCCGCCTTATGTGGCGGGATTCTTGCATTTTCGGATTGCAAAAGCGTAGCCTGCCGACCACACTTTCGTCATCCGAATTCCTGCTGGCACAGCGCTTGGGGTACCGCATTAATATTTTCAATCCGCTGTAACCCAATCACCTGCCCAACGGTATTGCCAGACAGACCAGCGTCGAATTGGACAGCCCAGCGACGCTTGCGAATCCGGATTGATCAGGGACACTTTTGTCGCGATTTCCACCTACTTGACGCAAACTGATGACCCATTTCCTCCAGCGCGCGCTACCCTTCGTGATTTTGGTGCTTACCGCCTGCACGGACGCTCCGAGCTGGCAAAAGCTGCTGGCCGCCAAAATCCTCGACCAGTTCCCAAGTTATCAGGTTGCGCCTGCGCCCAACGGTGGCTTGACGGTCAAACGGCCGGGCTTGGCCGACAGCTGGATTGACGTGGAGGACATCGCCCGCTTTTGCCGGCGTGGCCCGAAAGATTGCGACTACGCGGCGGACCAGATGTTGCTGAGCCTGCGGGGACCCTAAGCAGCGGCAACCTTAATCAGGCCCGCTTTGTCAGGCCCGCTTCGTCAAGCCCGAACGACGATCTCAAAATTCGCCTGCAAGCCGTCGCTACCGGCCACAAAGGGCACGGTCAGCGCCTTGCGGGCGGTGTCGTCGCGCAGGTTGCGCCAAAGAGAGTCCCGCTCGTTGCCGGGCTCGCCTGACACGTAAATCTGGCTGGTCAGCAACTCTTTGTTACCAAGTTTGACTTTGACATGAATATGCGGCGTACGACCGGTATAGGGCACGGGTTTGATGGTGCGAAATTTGTAACTGCCGTCGGCGCCCACCACTATTTTGCCAAAACCCTGGAAGGCCGGGTCCATCTTGCTGCCATCAGCCGGGTGGTCGTAGCGCCCGGCGGTATCACACTGCCAGATCTCGACCTGCGCACCGGCCACCGGTTTGCCTGCGACATCGATCACCGTGCCGCTCACCCAAGCGGGTTCGCCTTTGCCGTAACTCGCGGTGCCGTTTTTGAGCAGGTCGTAGTCGCTGTCTTTGGGCAAGGCCACCGGGTAATACGGGCCTTCGGTTTGGGAGGGCGTAGGCCTTCGGGCGGCGGGTGCCTGCGCGCGTGCGCCAGTCCAGACCCAGGGCGCGGCGACAAAAGTAGCGACTGAAGCCGCCAGCACAGCGCGACGACTGGGACTTTGGCGGGGGCTTTGGCTGGGGCTTTGGACCTGGTGAAACTTGAATTGGGGAAACATTTAATTGCTCCTATTCGGTTGGACCCACTGGCGCAGCTCAGGTGGAGACCATGGCAGTGATTGTTGTGAGTCCATATGGATTTGGAAGTTCCGGCGCGTAAAGTGGGTCGCCTTTTTTGTAAAGTTGCCGCGTTGACCGGGCGCAGCGCCATCATGGCGCGCCGATCTGCCCGGCAAACACCTTGAAGCCTTGCAGCAGCATCTCCACCGCCACCGCCACCAAAATCAAACCCATCAGGCGCTCCACCGCGACGATAAAACGCTCGCCCACCATTCGCTGAATGCGCTCGGCCATTACCAGCACCACGGCGCAAACGGCCATCGTCACTGTCAGCGCGCCAATCCACTCGACACGACGCTCGGGCGCCTGCGAGACCAAAAGCAGCACCGTGGCCAGCGCCGAGGGCCCGGCCAGCGCCGGAATCGCCAACGGAACGATCAGTGGCTCGGCCTGTGGCAAGACGTCCTCGGGCGAGAGTGGGGGCGGGAAAATCATGCGCAACGCGATGAGAAACAGGATCACGCCACCGGCGATCTGCAAAGACAGCGGGCTTAAATTCATGACCCGCAGGAAGCCGTCGCCAACAAACATGAAGGCCAGCAAGAGCGCAAAGGCGATCAGCACCTCGCGCAAGATCACCCACGGACGCCGCTTGGGCGGCACGTTTTTCAGAGCATTGCCAAAGATCGGAATGCTGCCAAACGGATCAGTGATTAAGATCAGCAGGATCGTGGCGGAGAGAAAGTTGTAGTTCATGGCGGTGGCTCGTGCGCCCGTCTGTGGCGCTGATTTGCAGGATAGCAGGCGCGAGGCGCGATCCTTCTCGAACGACCGTTTCGTTTGAAAGTCTGCGGATAATCGGCGCATGGACACATCTCGTCTGCCCAACAGCATCACTGGCCCGGCGGCATGGCTCGGCCCTGCAATGGCCAAGGATGAACGCGCTTGGCTATACCACCTGTCGCCGCAAGATATTATTGATCTGGAAAACGCGGCACGCCACTACCTCTCGTTGCACCGCGACGTGGGCGAGATTACCGCTGCTGATTTCCCTTTGTTGTCATTCTCCGAGCACCTCAAAGCGCTTCAGAAGAAGCTGTTGCATGGCAACGGCATCGAAGTACTGCGCGGCTTGCCGGTTGCGGGCTACAGCCAAGAATTTGCCGCCACGGTTTTCTGCGGCATCGGCGCGCATCTCGGCAGTGCAAGGTCGCAAAATGCGGCGGGCCACATCCTCGGGCATGTACGCGACCTCGGCATATCGTCTCAAGACCCGAACACACGGATTTACCAAACGGCCGAGCGCCAGACCTTTCACACTGACAGCGCTGACGTTGTCGGCTTGTTATGCCTGCGCGAGGCAAAGCAAGGTGGACGATCCTTGCTGGTCAGCGCGGAGACGATCTACAACCGCATGCG
>JANOXL010000118.1:0-2789 GCA_031418395.1 Rhodoferax sp.
AAGTGGCGCAGGCCACCCAAACAAGTCCCGCCAGCGTTTGAAAAGTCTTCATGTTGTGCCCCTTTTAAATGGTCCAAAACCTGTCAGTCGTTTGCCGCCGTCCAAGCTTACACTTGATTCAGGGGCCGGGTTAACGCTTGCCACGTGGCAGGCCGGTTTGGCAGTTTTGGGTTGCATTTAACTCAGGCCCTCGGAATGGCCCGGCCGACGGGCCTACACCTGCGATTTGGCACGGCAAAAATCAATCGGCTTGCAAACGATTCGCTATGTTTTATGTAGCAAACTATGCAACATATACGAGACCCAAGCACCGAAAAGGCTTGATTTTCGTAGATTTTCCGTTTTATCACATTAAAATTAACATGGGTGTTAATTGTCCTTGCGTTGGGCTGTTGGCCACTCAAGCGCTCGCTGACGCCACGCCACCCCCGCGCCAAGCCACAAGGCCGCCGCGCTGAAGACCAGGCCTTGTTCCAGCCCGCCGGGGCCGTCTGAAATCCACCCTGTCACGGAAGGCCCCACGATTTGTCCCGCCGCAAACACCGCTGTAAAGCTGCTGATGCCCGCAGCCCAGCTCACCTGTGGCAGGTTATGCCGCACCAACGCCGTTGTCGAAGCCACCAACGACAAAAATACCGCGCCGAACAAAACGCCTGAAAGCAACAACAAAGTCGACTGTTGGGTAAAGGCGGGCATCAAGGTGGCCACGCCCAGCAGCGCACTCAAAATCGCCAGGGTTTGGCCGCCTTTGTAGCGGTCCAGCAAGCCGGCCCACAGACGGCTGGAGGCGACCACGGCGACACCCAGCAGGCTGTAAAACACGGTGACGAAACCGTCGCTGGCGCCCTGCTGGCGGATCAAGGCGATCACGAAGGTCATGTAGCCGATGTACCCCACACCGAAGAGAAAATAACTGGCCAGCGCGAAGCGGAAATCGCGCCAACGAAAGACGCGGCTGTCCTTCAGTGGCTGCTGCGCTGCGCCCGCAGGGCCCGCAACCGCACGCATGTTTTCCGTGCCAACGCCGGGGTTGCCCCCGCCAGAGCCTCTGCCATAGCCACCCATCACCCGCGCCGGCCACAGCAGCAATGCCGTACCGGCTACGCAGCCCAGCGCGAGCGCCCACCAGGCCCAGGCCCAGGCATGCGGCTGGGCTGCGGCGGCCTGCAACACCGCAGGCACCAGAAGTGCCGACAACACAATGCCAAAACCGGTGCCGCCGTAATACAGCCCGATCAGAAAGCCACTTCGCTCGGGCGTCAGCGCCGCTAGCCGCGCTGCCAGCAGCCCGCCGGTGGCGAACACCAGGGCGCTGGCCATACCCGCCAGCAGGCGCTGCAACAACAACGCCGAGGTGGCGGTAAAGAAGCCGCTCAAGGCCATGAAAACACTGGCCAAAACAGCGCCCAACACCAGCACTTGGCTGGCTTCAAAACGCTTTAGCAAATGCGGCAAAACCAGCGCACCGAGCAGGTAGCCCAGCGCGTTGGCCGTATTCATGGCGCCAGCCAGCAAATACGACCACCCCAAGTCAGCCCGCATCGGCGGCAGCAACAAGCCATAGGCAAACCGTGCGATGCCCAGCGATACCGCGGCGCCCATCGACAGGGCCAGCGCCAGCAAAACGGCGTTGGGCTTGCTGGGGCTCACACGGGACTGGCATGCAGCGCCACCACGCGTTGCACGGCCGGCAGGTCTTGCATGCGTTGCATATGGGCGGTCACCTTGGCAAACTGCTTGACGTCCACCCCGTCGCCCTCCAGCCAGCGGGCGATGGTGTAGAGGTACATGTCGCTGGTACTCAAGCGCTCGCCCAACACCCAGGGGCCTTGCAGATAGTCGCGCTCGATATAGGCAAAACTGTCCGCCATGTTGTGGGCCACCTTGAGTTTGAGCGCCTCCACCACGCCAGGGTCGTCGCTCCAGCGCTCGCCGCGCACCCGGTGCGCGTGGTTCACGTGTACCGTGGCGCACAAGTAGCTGTTGAAGGCATTCATGCGAGCCAGTTCAAAAGGGTCGTCCAGTGGCGCCAACTTGGCAGCGGGGTACAGCTGGCAGACATACAACATCAGCGCCGGGGTTTCGGTCAAGATGCCCTGCGCCGTCGCCAGCGCAGGCACGCGGCCTTTGGGGTTGATGCGCAGGTAGTCTGCTGATTTTTGCTCGGCCCGCGCAAAGTCAACGCGCTGGCCTTGGTAATCAGCGCCGACGTGCTCGAGCACCATGTGGGTGGCGATGGCGCAGGAATTGGAAGCCCAGTAAAAAGTAGGGGTGCTCAAAATGCGTTCTCCATGTGACCAAAAAAATCGATAAAACTCAGGCCAGCTCGAAGCCGGGGTAGCCGCTTTGGGCCACCTCGGCGCATTTTTGCGTATAGGCCGGGAAACCAAACAGGGACATGAACATGCGCGACTTGCCCGGAATGTTAGCGCCCACATACCAGGAGTTGCACGACAACATCACCGTGCCTTCCGCCACTTTGGTCACGTGCGCGACCCAGTCGCTCTCGGCTTGCAGCGTGGGTTCGATGCTTCGATGACCCTGGGCGTTGAGCCAGGCGATGCAGTCGCCAATCCAGTTGACATGGTGTTCGATACACGACGTCACGACCGTAAAAGCCGAGGTGCTCCCGGCACCGGCGACATGGAACATGTTGGGGAAGCCTTGGGTCATCAAGCCCAGGTAATTGAGCGGCCCCGGCTTCCATTTGTCCTGGATGCGTACGCCCCCGCGCCCGCGCAGGTCGATACGCATCAGCGTACCGGTAATCGCATCAAACCCGGTGGCCA
>JANOXL010000119.1:0-3227 GCA_031418395.1 Rhodoferax sp.
GTGACACGTGCGGCCACGGCTGCGGGCTGATGCGGTGGGGGTCGTCGCGGCGAAATCGGAGCCCTCGCCGCTGCGCTTTATGACTCGCCACCTGCACCGTGAGTCCGCGTGACACAGACACTTTGGCCAGCGCCCGCCCGCGCTCATGCAATACGTCGGCAATCACCACCTGCGCGCCTGCACTGACCAGCGCCCGTGCGAAGGATTCACCCAAACCACGCGCGCCGCCGGTGACCAACACCCTGCGGCCCGTCAGACTGATTTCCGGGCGAATTTCGGAAGTCGCCATCAGGCTTTGACCATCATGATGGCGACACGGCCATCTTTCACCCGCACCGGGAAACACTGGAGATCGCTGCCGCCAATTTCGGTGAGGCACTTGCCAGTGGCGATGTCAAACTGCGCTGCGTGCAAGGGGCATTCGATCACCCCGTTCTCTTGAAAACCCTGGGAGAGCAGGGCGTAGGCGTGCGGGCAAACGTCGCCCAGCACATGTACCTCGTCACCCATCAGATAAACGCCCAGTTTCTGGCTGTTGACTTCCACGCTCAGCGGGAAGTCGGCGTCCAGTTGGTCGCGGGCGGCAATGTCGTGCCACTCGCCGTTTGCGTCATCAGGAGTGTTCATGGGCGCCCCCTTTGGTGCGTCCTTTGGTGCGTCTTTCGTTGTGTCGTTAGCCGGTTCAGTCATCGGAGCCTCAAAAAATGGAAAGATGAAATCGGTCAGTGATGGAGAAGTTGACGTAGATGAATGGCGCTGTTTTAGTTGATTTACGTTTTACTAATGAAACACTGATTCACTAATGAGTCAATTTTAATCCTGACATTTCAGAAGTCAAGCGAAATTTGCCAAAATTTGACTGAATTTTTTGGGCTTGGCTTGCATCCACCGCCTGCTCATGTGCTGAGCGTGGCCTGGAAGTGTGGGGTTGACCCGTTGCAGGCTGCCCGTCTGCGCCGGATGGGTAGCAATTTACGTGGCAGCGGACGCCATTTACCGCTTAGCGTGCCCTGGGTCTGCCGGGTCTCTGGGTCTTGCGTCAAAATCGGGCGAACCGAAGTACGTGCAAAGCGCTTGAAGGGTGCCCGCACGCCATGTTCTGAAGCCGCCCGTCGGCAATGACTCTTCAACACGTATCAGCGAGCCAGCCTTTGCCTTCCAACCAAACGCCTCTGGGCGCCAAACCGGCGCGTTTTCGCCGCCTGCGTCTGCTCATCATTGGCTGCGGCGATGTGGGTCTGCGCGTCGTCCAACAACTGCCCATGGCGACGGGTCGCGGCGTGCAGGTGATGGCGCTGACGTCATCGCCAGAACGGGTGGCTGACCTGCGTCAGCAAGGCGTGGTGCCGCTCGTGGGCAACCTGGACCACCCCGCGTCGGCATACCGGCTGGCCGGTATCGCCCACCGGGTCATCCATCTGGCGCCGCCGCAGGGCGAAGGCTGGCAAGACGCCCGCACCCGTGCGCTGCTGGCCGTGTTGGCACGCCGCACTGCGCCCACGGACTTGGTTTATGCGTCCACCAGCGGTGTGTATGGCGACTGTGAGGGCGCGTGGGTGAATGAAACGCGCGCCGTGCAGGCCCGGTCAGCCCGGGCGATTCGCCGCATCGATGCTGAAGCGCGGGTGCGGCATTTTGGCCGCAGCCACCACCTGCGCACCAGCAGCCTGCGTATTCCGGGCATCTACGCGCTGGATCGCGACGGCGGCACACCCGCTGCGCGGCTTAAAAAAGGTACGCCGGTGCTACGGGCGCAAGACGATGTGTTCACCAACCACATCCATGCCGACGATCTGGCCCGCGCCTGCATTGCTGCGCTGTGGCGGGGCCGGGCGCAACGTGTGTACAACGTGAACGACGACACAGTGCTGAAGATGGGCGACTATTTCGATCTGGCCGCCGACATCCTACAACTGCCGCGCCCGCCGCGGGTGCCGCGCAGCACGGCGCAGGAGCAGTTTCCGCTGATGTTGCTGAGCTTCATGAACGAGTCGCGTCGGCTGCTTAACCGTCGCATGAAAGAGGAATTACGGATTCAGTTGCGATACCCGACGGTACACAGTGGCTTGTCAGCGGGTAAGTAGCGGCTTGGCGGCAGGTCGTTGCCAGGTTGATCGCGGGTCGGGCCCAATGCGACCTGATGGGAGGAATCAGGTCGGCATGAAGAGGCGAAGCACGCGTTAATAACGATGCATTAACCGGTGCATTAAACGATGCATTAAACGATGCATTAAGCTGTGAAAACGATTACAAATTATACATTTAAAATGCTAAATTGAATAAAATATAGTCATTTTAATGTTAAAAATAGTAGCTAAAAATCAAATAAATACGAGACCTAGTGCCAAATAATAGTCAACAGACCATTATAGAAAATTATATTCCAGCCGGTTTGCGCATCGTCGTCATCCGATCCACTGCCTTGAGCACGATGGTTTTTACATCAGCTCCTTGCAGCACCGTGAGTTTGATCTCAGACAGGGGCGGGCGTGACCACAGCTTTTTGTAGAAGGCTTCGAGCGTGGACACTTTGTCACCATCGACTGCCAGCACGAAGTCGCCTGGCTCGAGGCCGGCCTCTTTAGCGGGGCTGTCGCGGTTAACCCGCACAATCTGCACGCGCCCGCCTTGCTCACTGGAAGTCAGGCCAATCCACGGCCGGTGGCTAAGTTTCGTGCCGCCGGTTTGCTGCATTTCGGCGAGGATGGGTTTGAGCAAATCGACGGGTACAAACATGTTGCCCGGCAGGCGCCGGTTGCCCCCCATCGCATCACCGACAAACAGGCTGCCAATGCCGATCAACTCGCCCTTTTGGTTGAACAGGCCGGCGCCCGAGTGGTTGCCAATCGGCGGGCTGGTTAACACGGCCGCGTCAATGTGGTACTCCCAGTAGCCCGAAAACGGCCGTTTGCTGACCATCTGCGTCATGCTCACGTCGGCGTCTTCACCACTGGCCTGAGCGCCGGAGGACGCCATCAGGGCTTCGCCGGTGCTGATATCGTCCAGTTTGCCCAGGGGCACGGGCGCGATGCCGCGTAGCGGCAGCAAAGGCCGTATCAGGCCAAAACCGGTCGCCAAGTCGTAGGCCACCGCCTGCGCCGGGATGGTTTTGTTGTCATGCGTGACGATCTGGATGGTCTGCGCCTCCAGCATCAGGTAACCAATGGTCAGGATCTGGCCATCGGCGCCGATCACCACGCCCGAGCCGATGCGCTGTTTGCCCAGGG
>JANOXL010000120.1:0-1512 GCA_031418395.1 Rhodoferax sp.
GGCTTCTTCGCGCACCAACTCTGCGGCAATCATCCGGCCCGACGCCACCAGCGTGTCCATCTTCGTTACCAGGCTTGCGAACACATCGACGGGGTAGTACCGGGCCTGCCAATCCATCAACGAATTGGTGTCGATGGAGTAGATGACGCCGGTCGCGCCTTCAGCCATTCATGGCCCCCGCGATGGCAGGGCCATTGACGATATTTTTCAACTGGTCGAAGTGCTGAAATTTCAAATCCAGATAACGCGCCGCGTCCACCGATGTAATGCGGTTGATGGACATGGCTTCCAAAACCAACTGCACAAATGGCCGACCGTACCGGTTAAAAGTCTTCTCGGCTGGCGTGGCAAACCCACCGCCCCGCTTGGGCAAGGTCGAAACGTAGTCCTGCCACTCACTGCGCCAAGCGTTGTAACGGCCCCAGTTCATCAACCCGGATTCGCGCAAACGGGTGGCCATCGCCAGCGGGGTGATCCAGAAACGGCGGGCCAAGCGCCGGACGTCTTGCAAAGTCCAATTGCCGGTGTTGCCAGCCAGGGGCGACGCGTGTACTTGCAACAGCGCTTCGGGCAGCAGCGCATGGCTCGCGGCGGATTCTGCAAAGCGCTCAATGTCCAGCCACTGCGGCCCGGTCCGCTTTTCCTTCAACGCGGGTAATTCTTCATGCCCCGCCGCCAGCATCAGGTGCACCACCTCATGCAGCAGCGTGAACGCTTTGGCCTCGGGCACACGCTCCTTGCTGTTGATGCCCACCACAGGCAAGGGCGCATCCAGCAGCGAAAGCCCCCTTACCTCTTCAAGCTCCACCTTTGTGAATTGGAAGACCAGAACACCCGCAGCCTCCACCGCCGCACGCCACGCGCGCCAGGCCTGCCATTCGCTGGCCCATGCCAACTGCGTTGCATCCTCCAGCCCCACGAGCTGGCGCAAGCGCTGGCCTACCGCAGCGGGTGTCTGGGACAAATGCGCGACGCCGCGGAAAACTGGCACCGAGTCGCCCAACTCGTCGAACAAATCCAGCGCTGCCTGGCGGCGGTTGATCATTTGCCGCAAGGCTAGGCGCAACAACGGTGACTCTTCGCCTGGCGTAACGTCCGGCAAACGGCGGTATTCCGCAGCCAGCGGTGGCAAATCGGGCGGATTGGGTTGAAAGAAAGTGCTTAAAGGCCGGTGCAGAAATTTGGCCAAATTCTGGACTTGCCGAACCGTCGGCTGCTTTTTGCCAGACTCCCATGCCTGCAGCCGCTCCACCTTGATGGCCAAATTCTTGGCCACATCCTCAATCGCCCAGCCGCTGTCCTGCCGCGCCCATAGGAGGACGCGGGGATTGACGGGGGCAAGTTGTGGGGTGAGCATGGTTTTGATTAGTGCGAAAGGGCAATGGTATCCCGAGCATTTTCCAATTTCAGTGTCCCCATGGCATTACCACCAAAAGAGCAATGACTACCAGCCAAAATGCCAAAAAAATCCAGGCGGAACTCCATTGATCCTTCAGCCATACCCACGCTCCC
>JANOXL010000121.1:0-1697 GCA_031418395.1 Rhodoferax sp.
ACACGAACTGCGCTTTTTGGTCAATAAACCGCCGGATCAACCAGGCGCAGGCCAGGCGGTCTACCCACGGGCGTGCGCGGGTGGCCCAGCGCTTGCCCTGGAATTGCGCGGCGTTCAGCTGGCGCACGCTCCCCTCAGTGGCGTGGGGTTCGTCTTTGGAAAACCGCGCGTCCAACTCTTCACGCCACACGGCCAGCACGGCCTGCGCCTGTAGCAAGGCCGGGCCAGGGTAGTAGTCAATGCGGCGAATCGCTTCCAGCCCGTCGGCGGCGCCGCGCACCCGTTTGCGGGCCTCGACTTCGGGCAGTGTGGCCAGTTCGAGCAAGGCTGTTCGCAGCGACTCGTGCCAAGCGGCATAACTCTCGCTGCGGTCAAACTGGGCCAGGATCTCCATGCGCTGCTGTTCGTCGCGGGGTGACAAGGCCAGCACCGAGGCCGTGCCGCCATGCTCAGTAACTTCCTGCGCCAATGCTTCCAAATGAGCCGCCTGATCCATTGGCAACAAATAGGCACCGTCTCGCAAGGCCGCGCAACCCAGGGCTTTCAGGGCGCGCCAGATGCGCAGACGCACCGCATTGGGCTGCGTGGGCAAGGTGACGATGAGAATGGACCACATGTTTTGAGCCGGATTTAAATTAGTAGTGAAATAGATGCTACAAGTATTGAAATATAGTTTACGTCAACAACTTCAACTGTCAAGTGTTTTGTGATTCAGGCGTCAAGACACGACCACTTACAGGGCATTGCAAGCGACGCAGAATAGCAAGAAGCAGGCCCGATACAATTGAAAACCCAGCCGAAGCGCTCGGGTTTTGGCTTTGCTGCATTGCGTCAAAATCCGCTTCGCCCGGTTTCAATCTGCCTCGATTCCACTTTTCTGCTCTGCACCCCATGAAACCCACCGTCAAGACCAAAAACCCCAATTTTTCTTCGGGCCCCTGCGCCAAACGACCCGGCTATGACGTGAGCCAACTTGATCTGAGCACCTTGGGTCGTTCGCACCGCTCTGCATTGGGCAAAAAAGCGCTGTCGCTTTGCTGCACCGAGACGGCGCGCATCCTGGGCTTGCCTGCGGGTTACCGCGTGGCCGTGGTGCCGGGTTCCGACACTGGCGCCATCGAAATGGCGATGTGGTCAATGCTCGGGGCGCGCGGCGTCGACGTGCTGGAGTGGGAGTCTTTCAGCGCCGGCTGGGTGACAGACATCGTCAAACAGCTCAAATTGCCCAACACCAATGTGCGCAAGGCCGACTACGGCGACATCACCGACTTCTCAGCAGTTGACTTCAACAACGATGTGGTCTTCGTCTGGAACGGCACCACCAGCGGCGTGAAAGTGCCCAATGGCGACTGGATTCCTGCCAACCGGCAAGGCCTCACGATGTGCGACGCCACCTCGGCCGTGTTTGCCATGGAGATGCCCTGGGACAAGCTCGACGTGGTCACCTACTCATGGCAAAAAGTGCTGGGCGGCGAGGGCGGCCACGGCATGTTGATCCTCTCGCCACGCGCCGTGGAGCGCATCGAGGCGTACAGCCCGGCCTGGCCGCTGCCCAAAGTGTTCCGCATGAAGTCGGGCGGCAAATTGAACGAAGGCTTGTTCAAGGGCGAAACCATCAACACGCCGTCGATGTTGTGTGTGTCCGATTATCTGGACGCACTGAAATGGGCCGAGAGCATCGGTGGTGTGAAGGGCAC
>JANOXL010000122.1:0-10719 GCA_031418395.1 Rhodoferax sp.
GACATGCCGGGTACGTCACGCGTCCATTCCGGCACGATCACACCCACCGCTGCACCCAGCACTGGCCCGAGGAAATACCCCGGCCCGCCCACCACCACCATCAAATACATCATGATGGAAATGCCCACAGTAAAGGGCGCGGGTTCAATGAACTCCACCAGCGGCGCAAACAGCGCTCCGGCCACACCCGCATAGACCGCGCCGATCGCAAACGCCAGGAGGGTATAGGTGCGCGTATCGACACCCAGGCTCTCTGCACGGATCGGGTTGTCGCGAAGCGCGGTGAAAGCCTTGCCCCAGGGGGAGCGCAGCAAACCGGCCAGCAAGAGCGCAAACACCACCACCACGCCGAGCACGAAATAGTAATAGGCCAGGTTCTTGTTGAGCGAAATGCCCAACAACTCGGGTCGCGCGATGTTGTTGATGCCAAAGGTTCCCCCTGTAAGCCACTCTTCATTACGCATGACCAGCCAAATAGCCGTATTGAACCCCAGCGTCGCAAAGGCCAGGTAAATGGTTTGCACGCGCAGCGCCGGAAATCCCACGATGATGCCGGTGAAAAAACAGATCAACATGCCCAGTGGCAAACCCAGCCACCAGCTGAAGCCGGCCTTGAGCAGGATTGCCACCGTGTACGCGCCAAGGCCAAAAAACGCGGCGTGCCCGAGTGATTTTTGCCCTGCATAACCCACCGTGAGGTTCAGGCCCATGATGGCCAACACGAAGATGAGCCAATAACTCATCAAATAGATACCGTAGTTTTTCAAATACTGTGGCGTCACCAGCAAAAACAAGGCGCTGATGAGCACCATCACCCAGGTGGACTTTTTCATACCTTGCGCTCCTCTTTTTTACCCAGGAGCCCTTGCGGCTTGAAGAGAATCACCACCATGAAAATCAGCAACGCCACCGCGTCTTTGTAGGCTGGCGAAATATAGGCAGCAGCGAGGTTTTCGCTGACGCCCACCAACAGGCCGCCTAAAAGCGCACCGCGCGAGTTGTTGAATCCACCGATGATGGCGGCAAAAAACGCCTTGGTTCCCAGGCCCTCGCCCATGTCGAACTTGGCCAGGTAGGTGGGTGTCACGAGCAAGGCGGCCGAGGTGGCCAGCACCGCATTGATGGCAAAGGTGTAAAAAATCATGCGCGGCACGTTGATGCCCAGCACGGTGGCGCTTTCGGTGTTTTGCGCGACGGCCTGCATCGCGCGGCCCGTCACTGTTTTGGCCAGAAACGCCTGTGTGCCAAAAACGATGATGAGCGCCAGTGCCAAGGTGCCGATGTCCGACACACTCACAGCTGCACCGCCCACTCTGAACACCGTGTCAGAGAACAAGCTGGGGAAAGGGTGTGGTTCGGCGCTGTAGCCCGCCTTCACCGAGTTACGCATGACGATGGACAGGCCAATCGTCGCCACCACAATCGGCATCATGCCGAATTTAAACAGCGGGTCCACCAGGCCACGCTTGAACACCCAGCCCAGCACCACGACCGATAACACGACCGACAGCCCCACGCTGACGGCCAGCGGGGCACCTGCGTTCATAAAGATCAGCATGGCAAAGGCCGGGAGCATGACGAACTCGCCCTGCGCAAAATTGATCGTACCGGCTGCCTGCCACAAGAGGGTAAAGCCCAAGGCTGCCAGGGCATAAATGCTTCCGGTGGCCATGCCACTGAACATCAACTGGAAAAAATCAGACATAAACGTTCAACCCATCCAAAGAAAATGCCCTGACTCTGGTCCGCTGCTAGGGTGCTGCGGATTCGAGGCAGGGCAAAAACCAGCCCGCTAGATCTATAAGGCTTATTTTTTGGCAGCAGCCGGTGCTGCGCTCAGCGGCGGCAAGGTTGCCACCACTTCCTGGCGGCCATTTTTCACTTCCACCAGGAAACTCTCGCGGTCGATGTCGCCCTTGTCGTCAAACTGGGTGTCCATGATGACGCCGGGATACTTCTTGGCGCTGACCTTGAAGCCCTTCATCGCCTGGGCCACAGCCTTGCGATCCAGCTTGCCAGCCTTCTCAATCGCCGCTTTCATGGTGTACACGCCGGTGTAACCCTTGATGCCGTTGTGGTCGGTGATGTATTTGTAGGCCTGGTAGAACTTGGCTTTAAACGCCAGCATTTCAGGAATCGGCGCGTCCACGGTCAGGCCGACGTGGGCGAAAGCGCCGTTCGCTGAGTCACCTGCAAGTTCAATCACTTTTTGGCCCGTCAGTGTGGTCTCACCAATCAGCGGTTTGGCATAACCCTGTTTTTTGAATTCACGCAGGGCACGGGCAGACTCTTCTTCCGTCACGTAAACAAAGGTGGCATCGGCATTGGAGTTTTTCGCACGCACCACGGCGGACGAAAAGTCGAGTTGCAGCGGCTCGGTGGCAATCTCCGCCACGATGGTGGTCGGGCTGCCCTTGAGGTTGGCGACGATGGCATCACGGCCACCTTTGCCGAAGTCGTTGTTCTGATAAATCACCGCAATGGTTTTGTACTTGCTGGTGATGTGTTTGGCAATTTTCGGGAATGATGTCGCTTGCCCAAAACTGGTGCGGAAAATATACGGATTACCTTGCGCTGTGATGGCGCTGGCCTCACCACCGGTCCAGTTGGGTACTTCGGCTTTGCGGCTTTCTGCCATGGAGACCATGATCGAGCCCGAGAACACCGGGCCAAAAATAGCAAACGTGCCATCGTCAATGGCCTTTTGCGCCAGACCCTTGGCAACGCCAGGGTTGGTCTGGGTGTCCATTTCCGTCAGGGCAATTTTTTTGCCCAGAATACCGCCAGTAGCGTTGATTTCGTTGACGGCGAGTTTCAGGCCATCACGGAAGTTGGTGCCAGACACCACACCGCCGCCCGAAAGCTCCACAATGGCCGCGAGTTTGATCGTGTCCTGGGCAAAAGCGGCCGCAGCCGAAATTGCAATAGCGCAAGCGGCTACCAGTTTAAGAGCGAAACGTTTTTGCATGAAAGTATCCCCAATGGCAATAGATGAATGACGAAAAGATCAACGCTGTGAACGGGAATGGTTTCCAGCCACATCAGAACCGCTAACCTTCAGCAAGGTCGGCTGGTTGACAGCACTTGCCCTGCCCTCGAGGGAAGCGCAAGTTAGAAAGGCACAATGAAATGTATCGGCAAATCAGCCTGGTGCGCCGCAGGTAAGTGACCATGCTGAGCGATAGTCATACAAATTGGTACGATTATCATCCGTATTTGGGGTTAGCACTAAAGTCCACTTCCGGTCAAATACAAAGATTCGAATTTGACGCACCATGCAAAACGCCATCGCTCCCTTGTTGCCTGCACGGCCATTTGCAAACGCTGCGCCCCTGGAAAAACGCGATTGGATCGCGGGTTTGCAAAAGGGTTTGGCGATCATTGAGACCTTTGACCATGCCAATCCGCGCCTGACGGCGGCGCAAGTGGGCCTGCGCACCGGCCTGACCCGCACCGCCGCGCGGCGTCATTTGTTGACACTCACCTACCTGGGTTATGCCGCCAGCGATGGCCGCCTCTTTTGGCTGACGCCCAGCGTCATGCGTCTGGGGCAGTCCTACCTGGAGTCCGCACGCCTGCCGCGCATGGTGCAGCCGTTTTTGCAACGCGTCACCGCAGGCACCTCGGAGACGGCCTTTATGAGTGTGCTGGACGGCGCCGACATTGTTTACCTGGCGCGCAATGGCTCCAACGTCTACATGAACACGGGTTACGTGGTGGGCGCACGTGTACAGGCGCAAGTCACCTCCTCAGGCATGTTGCTACTGGCCCTGAGCGACGCGAACTGGCTTGCGAATTGGCTGGCCACCTGCGAACTCAAACCCTACACCACCTACACCATCACGGACCCCGCCCGTTTGCAAGCTGAGATGGCGCGCATCCGGGCCGAGCGCTGGTGTGTCTCGGAGCAGCAACTTGAAATCGACATGCGCGGCATCGCGGTGCCGCTGATCAATTTGCACGGTGATCTGGTGGGCGCCCTGAACGTCACCATGCCCATGGGGAAAGAAACCACCGAAAACGCCGTGCGCCGCGTCTTGCCGGTGTTGCAAGAAACCGCACGCGCGATGCGCAACCTGATTTGAAACTTCTACCACTTGGCTTTTCCTTCGCCGCTCCCTACCGACGACTTAACGGACATCGAGAAAGTTCATGACATCAAAAACCTCCATCGCCCTGATTGGCGCCGGCGTCATCGGCAAAACCCATGTGAATCGCATCGGGCTGTCAGACAACTTGACGCTGGCCGGCATTGCTGACCCGACCGAGGCCGGCCAAGCGCTGGCTGCCTCGGTAGGTGTGCCCTGGTTTGCCGACCACCGCAGCCTGCTGGATGCAGTCAAACCGCAAGGCGCGATTGTCGCCACACCCAATCAAACCCATGTCGCCTTCGCCATCGACTGCCTGGAGCGCGGCATCGCGGCGCTGGTAGAAAAACCGGTGGCCGACAACGTGGCTGACGCCAAAACCCTGGCCGCTGCCGTCGAGCGGCTCAAGGTACCTGTGCTGGTCGGCCATCATCGTCGGCACAACCCGATCAACCAGCGCGCGCGCGCGATCGTGAAATCGGGCCAGCTCGGCCAGATCGTCAATGTCAACGCCATGGCCAGCATGTACAAACCCGACAGTTATTACGACGCGCCGTGGCGTCGCGCGAAGGGCGGCGGGCCGATCTTGATCAACCTGATTCACGACATTGACATGTTGCGCTTCATCGTCGGAGACATCGTGGCGGTGCAGGCCTTCACCAGCAACAAAGTGCGTGGTTTTGAAATTGAAGACTCCGCCGCTGCCATCTTGAAATTTGCCAACGGCGCTTTGGGCACGGTAGTCGTTTCAGACACAGTGGCCGGGCCGTTCTGCTGGGACTTCACCGCCAACGAGCAAGACCAATACCCACGGCAGGAAGTGCAGTCGCATTTCATCATGGGCACCCATGGCTCGATGTCGCTGCCGAATCTGGAGGTGTTCAGCTACACCGGCGAACGCCATTGGCATAAGGAGATGCTGCTGCAAAAATCCTTCGTCCACAAACAGGACGCCTACACCCTGCAACTTCAGCATTTCAAAGCCGTGATCGAAGGCCGTGAAGCGCCGCTGTGCAGTGCGGCTGATGGCGTCGGCACGCTCCAGGCGACACTGGCCGTGCGTGATGCGGCCCTCAGCGGCACATCCCAAATACTGGGGTAAAAAATCTCACTCCCTTCGGGCCACGCCATGCAACGCAACTACTCCCTCGCCTACCTCACATCTTGCCAAGTCGCGCCGCCTGAAGCGATGCAACTCGCCGCTGACCATGGGTACCAGCAGGTGGGTTTTCGCCTCTTGCCCAATATGCCGGGTGCGCCGCAACAGTTCATGATCGACCGCCCCGATGTGCTACGCGAAACACTGGCGGTGCAAAAAGCCACGGGCGTCAAAGTGCTCGATTTGGAGATCATCCGAATCGGCGAGGGTTTTGACCCGAAGCTTTATGCGCCGCTGTTTGAGGTCGGCGCCGCATTGGGCGCGCAAGCGGTGTTGATTGCCGGTGACGACAGCGACGAGGCACGTCTTGCAGAGAGTTACGCCCGCCTGTGTGCGGTGATGCGCCCCTACAGCCTCACGGCGGATCTCGAATTCATGCCGTGGACTGCGGTGAAAGATGTCAAAACCGCGCGTCGCGTGATCGCCGCTGCGGGCCATCCCGCCAATGCCGGGATTTTGGTGGACGCCCTGCATTTTGGCCGCTCAACGACCACACTGGAGGATATCCGCGCCATCCCGCGCGAGCTGCTGCATTACGCGCAGATTTGTGATGCGCAGGCAGGCCTTAACTTCAGCACCGAGGAGATGATCCACACCGCGCGCTCAGAGCGCCTGCTGGCAGGCGAAGGTAATATTGACGTGAAAGGGCTGTTTGCCGCCTTGCCGCAAGACTTGCCGGTGAGTGTTGAGGTGGTGCATTTTGAACGTATGGCGCAGCACGGCCAGCGTGCCTGGGCTCACATATGCCTGGACAACGCTATTGCCACCCTCGAACCTCAACCTACGGCGGCAGCATGAACTTTTCGCTTTCTGACGAACAAAAAATGCTGATCGACACGGTGCGCCGTTTCATCAGCGAAGAACTGAGACCTCTGGAAGACGAAATCGAAACCGAGGGTGCGTTCGACGTCGACAAAGCCCACTCGGTTCATGCCAAATCAAAGGCGCTTGGTTTGTATGCCCTGAACATGCCCGAGGCGCTCGGCGGCGGTGGCCTCTCCAACCTCGACCGCATCCTGTGTGAAGAACAGTTCGGCCACACTTCGGACATCCTGATCCGCCGCGCCTTTGGCAACGTGTATGAGCCGCTCTTGCATTGCAAAGGTGCGCAAATTGACCGCTGGCTCAAACCCGCCGTGGCGGGCACACGCACCTGCGCTATTGCGATCACCGAGCCGGGGGCGGGATCGGACGCAGCGGGCATCAAAACCCATGCTCGCCCATCGGGTGACGGCTGGGTGTTGAATGGCAGCAAACACTTCATCAGCGATGGGGACTGGTCTGACTTTTTTCTGGTCTCGGCCAAGACCGGTGAGAAAAGCATCTCGATGTTCATGGTCGATAAAGGTCTGCCTGGCTTCACCGTGGGCAAAGACCAAAAAATGATGGGCATCCGCGGCACACCCCATGTCGAACTCTTCTTCGACAACGTGGCGCTCGAACCCATCGCCCTGTTAGGCGAAGAAGGCCAGGGCTTCAAACTCGCCATGGGTGCCTTGAACGTCGTTCGCCTCGCGCAAGTCGGCGCGCGTGCGGTGGGCAAAGCCAGCCATGTGCTGGAAAAGATGGTGGACTACGCTGGCCAACGCCAACAATTCGGCCAAAAAATTGCTGACTTCCAGCTTATCCAGCAAATGCTGGCCGACAGCGTGATCGAGATCAACGCCGCCCGCTGGATGGTCTACCACGCTGCCTGGTTGCTCGACCAGGGCCACGACGCACGTGAACAGATCGCCATGGTCAAAGTGCACGGCGCAGAAACCCTCGGCCGCGTGGTGGACCGCGCGGTGCAAGTCTTCGGCGGCATGGGTTATTGCAAAGAACTGCCGATCGAGCGGTATTACCGCGACGCACGTATCTACCGCATCTTCGACGGCACCAGCGAAATCCACCGAACGGTGCTTGGCAAGAGTGTGATGCGCAAGGGACCGGCTTTGTTTGATGTACACCGCTAATTCCATTTCCTAATCAGTGCTGTAGGTCGTTGCGCCTCCTGGCCGTGCTACAGCGCTGTCTTCGTCGGCACGCCTAGTACACCCATGATTTAGAAATGGAATAACGGGCCTGTCTGCAAGCTCATTGAGGTTACTTCAACGTTGCATTGATGCCACTAACATGCTACACTAATAATAGCATACTATCTATATATAACGAGACCTAAAGGTCGATTTTTCTTGAAATATTGAAATTTGGCTTGGATCATACCCAAATTGGGTATAATCTGTCTTCTGTTGATCGTCTACTTGTCGTTCATTTATCGTCCAATTGTTTCTATCTCTAGGCAAGTGAAACGTTCCTCTGCAAGGGGTCAGCGCCGCTGAAGTCGCAGGCCTTTCCAGGCACAACCAGAGGTCACCACCGCCACCGCCATACAGGCCCAAAACACGGCGCCCAAGCCCCAGTGGGCGCTGATGCCGCCACCTAACAATCCGCCCAACACGCCCGGAAACCCGTAGCCGATCACGGTGAACAGCGCCTGTCCGCGACCACGCAAGCGCCCTGGAAAATGGCGCGACAAGAGCGCGATACAAGCCGAATGGTGCGCGGCGAAGGTGATCGCATGCAAGGCTTGCGCGAGAACCAACACCGGCAGAAAGGCGCCCAGCCCGGCGGTGAGCCCCATACGCAGCACCATGACCAGGGCACACACCACCAGCCAAGCGGTCAAGGAGAGTTTGGGCAACCAGCGACCCTGGCTGAAGAACCAGGCCACCTCAACCATCACGCCCACGGCCCACAAAATACCGATCATGGTTTTGCTGTAGCCCAGGGCATCCAGGTACAGCGACAAAAAGGCGTAAATGCCCATGTGCGAGAGGATATGAAAAAACAGCGACGCAAAAAACCAGGCCACCGCCGGTTGGCGCAAGATGGGCCAAATCGGCAGCTTCTCCTGGTGGGCGGGCACCACCTCTTTGCGATCAGGAATCGACCAGACGCTGGCACACACGGCCAGCAACATGGCCGTGTTCCACTGCGGCAAATGGTGCATGCCAAACTCTTCGAACCAGGCCCCGGCGGCAAACACGGTCACTAAAAATCCGACTGAGCCCCACAGGCGCACACGGCCATACAGACGCCCATCGAACACGCCACCCTGGCTGACCAGGTGCGCCATGGCCGCTTCATTCATCGGCATCATGGCGCTGGTTTGCAGGAACATCACAAACAACACCAGCGCGATCCAGCCCATGCCCGCCATCGCGCTGGGTGACCAGGGGTTGAACCACAATCCAAATGAAAACAGCAAGGCGGTGGTAGAGGCGAATCGCAGCAGCTTGAAGCGCTCACCCGTGTGGTCGCTCAACCAGCCCCAGCCGTACGGCGCCGCCAGGCGCGTAGCCGACTGCACAGCGGCCAGCAAGCTGATGCTCAAAAGGCTCAGACCCTGCTCTTGAAGCCACAGGGGCAGATAGGGATTAAAAAAGCCGATGTGTGCGAAGTAACTGGCCGACAGCGCCGCAAACGGCAACATCTGGCGCGGCGTAGTCACGGTTGCACCTTGCGGCTCAGGCGAAGCGCCTATGGGTTTTGTCACTCAGTCGGCCCCAACGCTGCCAATTTCGCCAGCATCGCCATGTTCGCCATGTTCGCCACGCTCGCCAAAACCGTCACCCAAGTCAACACGATCAACGCGCTCTGCCTGCGGCCTCCACGTCGGGTGTCGCCACCACCACATCGCCGCACTGGGCGCGCTGGCGCAAAGCGTGTTCCATGACGACCAGGGCCAGCATCGCTTCGAGAATGGGCGTGGCGCGGATACCTACACAAGGGTCGTGACGGCCCTTGGTGACGACCTGCACAGGTTGACCCAGCACGTCAATCGAATCGCGCGGTGTGATGATCGAGCTGGTCGGTTTGATCGCGACACTCACTTCCAGATCTTGCCCGGTTGTGATGCCGCCCAAAACACCGCCGGCGTTGTTGGTTTTGAAACCGGTGGGGGTGGGCGAGTCGCCGTGGGTGCTGCCACGCTGGGCGACGCTGGCGAATCCTGCGCCAATCTCGACACCCTTGACGGCGTTGACACCCATCATCGCAAAGGCGATGTCAGCGTCCATCTTGTCGTACAGCGGCTGACCCAAACCCACTGGCACACGGCTTGCGCTCACCCGGATGCGTGCGCCGCAGGAGTCGCCCGCCTTGCGCAAGGCGTCCATGAAGTCTTCGAGTGCCTGTACGTCGGCCACGGGCGCAAAAAACGGGTTGTCCGGCACATGCTCCCAAGACTCAAAGGGAATCACGTGTTCGCCGATCTGCGTCATGCAACCCCTGAACTCGGTGCCGTAATGCGCGCGCAGCCATTTTTTGGCTACCGCGCCAGCCGCCACCATCGGCGCCGTCAAGCGCGCAGAGGCGCGTCCGCCGCCACGCGGGTCGCGCAGACCGTATTTATGCAAATAGGTGTAGTCGGCATGGCCGGGCCGAAATGATTGCAGAATGTTGCCGTAATCCTTGCTGCGTTGGTCGGTGTTTTTGATCAACAGGCAAATCGGGGTGCCGGTGGTTTTACCTTCGTACACACCGCTCAAAATCTCAACGGTATCGGGCTCGTTGCGCTGCGTCACGTAACGGCTGGTGCCGGGGCGGCGGCGGTCCAGGTCGCCCTGAATGTCGGCCTCGTTCAAATCCATGCCGGGTGGACAGCCATCGATCACACAACCAATGGCCGGGCCGTGGGATTCGCCGAAATTGGTGACTGCGAATAAATTGCCAAAAGTATTGCCGCTCATAAGGCAGCATTATCCCTGACCGAAATCAAAGGTCGGCCTGCCCAGGTTCTTCACCGCCCGGCCAGTCACGAATGTAGGCTTTGAGCATCTTGTTTTCAAAGTTCTGGCTATCGACCACGGCCTTGGCCACGTCGTAAAAGCTGACCACGCCCATCAGCATCCGGCTGTCGAGCACCGGCATGTATCGGGCGTGGCGCTCCAGCATCATGCGACGCACCTCGTCCAGCTCGGTTTCCATGGTGCAGGTCAGCGGTCCACTGTCCATGGCGCGGTACACCGTGGTTTCGCCCACAGCGCCGCCGTTCTTCACGATGGCGCGGATCACCTCACGGAAGGTGAGCATGCCCACCACCCGGCCAGTTGACATCACGACCAGCGAGCCGATGTCGCGCTCGGCCATCAGCTTCACTGCGTCTAGCAGACTGTCTTCCGGCGTGATGGTAAAGAGCGTCCCGCCCTTGACGCGTAATATGTCGCTGACTTTCATGGTGTGCTCCTGATTTGTCCCACAATAGCACCATTCAACCCCGATCTGTCCGATGGGTCAAGCCCTGCCGATACCGGCGTGCGACGCGTCGGCCAATCTGCATGATGGAGAACCTATGCCTGGTTACGCCGACCCCGGTTTTGACACCCTCGCGCTGCATGCTGGCGCGTCGCCTGACCCGGCCACTGGCGCGCGTGCCGTGCCCATCCACCTCACCACGTCTTTTGTCTTCGAATCCAGCGATCATGCCCA
>JANOXL010000123.1:0-6666 GCA_031418395.1 Rhodoferax sp.
TATCAACAATTCGCTCCTTGATCGGCGGGTTGTCATGCGACGAAACCCTGGGCGCACATTAAGTGCTTTGCAGACCCGGCGGATCTCAGTCAACGCACCTTTGTCGCCAGAAGTGTCAAATTCGTCCAAAATAAGCGTGGCGTTTTCTCGTTCGCTGGTCGGCAGCAATTTGATCAGCTCAGCGACAAAAAACGCATAAAACTCGATGCTTCGCATGGCGTGGAAGGCGCTTGACAAGATTGTTTTGTCGACCACGACCGCCCAAATGGCGATGTCGCCAGAGGCCTTTTATGCAAACGATACGCATAGGACGATCTACGGCGCAAAAGCGGACGCCCAATCCGTCGCAACATAGGGGCTGTTTGGCAATGCCCAAACCTACAGAGGTGCCGCCGGTAAACGCGATACGTTTGACCAGCGCGTGGCGTACTAACGCATCACCCACCACCGAGCCCTTGCCTGGCAGCACGCTGATGATGCCAGGCGGCACACCGGCAGCCTCGGCAATACGCGCCAGCTCAATCGCCATACGCGGCGTGATCTCGGCCGGTTTAAATACCATGGCGCAACCCGCCGCCAAGGCCGGGGCCATCTTTTGTGCTTCGCTGGCAATGGGCGAATTCCACGGTGTGATGGCACCCACCACGCCCAATGGCTCATGCAGACTCAGGCTCAGGTAGTCGCCACGCTGCGGCGTGACGGCGTCTTCAAATGTTTCGCAGACTGCCCCAAAATACTGGAAAGTGCCCGCCGCGCTGGCCACCAGGCCACGTGTTTCCGTGATCGGCTTGCCGTTGTCCAGCCGTTGCAACTGCGCCAGCTCTTCAAATCGCGCGCGAATGCCCGCCGCAATGCGGTGCAGGATGGCCGCGCGTTCATTCACTTTGAGGCCGGCCCAGTTGGGTTTGAGACGCGCGGCCTGGGCGGCCTGCACGGCTTCATCAACGTCGCTCACCGTGGCCGCATGCAGCGTGGCCACGGCGCTGGCATCTGCCGGGTACTCGGTGCTGTACTGCGGGCCGGAGGCATCACGCCATTGGCCAGCGAGCAGGGTTTTGAGATGTTCGGTCATCGTGTAGTTGTTCAAATCGTCAAGGGGCTAGCGCGATTGAGCAAAAAGCGCAGGGCCGAAAGCACGGTGAGGGCTGATGTTTTGGGGTTGTCTGCCAGCGGTTTGCCGCGCATCTCGATCTTCATTTCGCCAAATGCGCCCTTGGCATGGATTTCATGAATGTTGTCGGTGACAGCCGGGTCGGCGATCAGGCGCACCCGCGTGGCGTCCAGCCCCAGGCCGGCCAGCGCGATGGTCGCTGCGACATTGGCGTTCTTGGGGTAGAGTCGGGCCGCTTCGCGTGCGCTTGATTCCAAAATGGTGGCCTCTATGTCATTTTTGACATGATCCTGCGGCACAACAGCTTGACGATCATCAGTTATTGGAGCCCATACCGAGGGTGGCTTGCGTCCGGTGTAGGTCACCGAAGTCAAGCCCGCCAGCTTGGCCGCAGCCAGGGCTTCAATGCCACCAATCGCGCCGGACAACAGGTGGACCTGAGTCGCGCCCTGACGTGCTGCGTCTGACAAGCGTTCGACTAGCCCCGGCTCAGCCAAGGCTCCCATCGACAATACGGCGCATTCGACGCCACGCGCCAAGGCGGGCAAGACATGCACCACCAGCGCTTCGTGGCCAGCACACTCGAGTAGCAGCCGACAACCTGGCGGAACTTCGCTGACAGCTTGGCTTGGCCGCGCGGACGTTGAGCCGGACAGCAAGGAATCCAGCGCCAACTGGGCCCGGGCCAGGTCTTTCGGGCGAACCACCACATGGCTGATACGCACACTGGGCTCAGCCAGCAGGCGCCTGCAAATCGACTGCCCAATCGCGCCAAAACCGATGAGAACGACGTCCATGTGAGATACCGGGTTCAGGCTTTTTTGAGAATCGGGCCGGCAAACTTGGCCGCAAACGGGCCCCAGGCCTTCATGTCCACTTCCACCATCACCGGGCCCAGTAGCGCTGAGGCACATGCCAGCACCTCGCGGGTTTGCGCGGGGTCGGAGAGTTTGAAGTGTTGCACCTTCAGGCTGGCACAGAATTGGCCGAAGTCGGGGTTATGCAGCTCCACATAACAATGGCGGCTGCCGTAGATGTCGTCCTGGATGTTTTTGATCACACCGTAACGGCTGTCATTCATCACCAAGAGCAGAAGATCGGCGTTTTCCTGCACCGCGCAGGCCAGTTCACCCACGTTGAGCATCAAGCCGCCGTCGCCCACCAGCGCGATGGTTTTTCGCCCCAGCGCATGTGTGGTGTTGGCGATCGAGGTGCCAATGGCCATGGCCAGGCCCTGTCCAATGCCGCCACCCAGCGCGTGCACACCTGCACGGGGGTGGTCCAGCGCGGGCGCGCGGTTGCCCCACATGCTGTTCGACAAGGTGATGTCACGCACCCACCAGCAGTTGCGGTGCGCCGGGTCACTGACCGCATCTTTGAGTGCCAGGTAAGGCCCCAGGCCCTCATCGACGTGTGCAGAGGCAGCCGCGCGGGCTTTTTGCACGTCGAGCACGAGGGCCGGGTCAACGGTCATGCGGCCTTCCAGCCGGTCAGCCAGGGCGTTGAGTGCTTGCAAGGCATCGCCCTGCACAAAGTAGTCGCTGGTATAGCCACGGTTGTGAGCCAGCGCGTTGGCGTCGATGCGGTACAGCGCCTTGGGTAACTTCAGCTTGTAACGCAGGGTTTCGTTGGAGCGCAGGCGTGAACCCACGACCAGCATGGCGTCGCAGCTTTGGTACAAGTCTTCAGCTGGTTTTTGCAGGTTGTACGAGCCCAGTGACGCGGGGTGGTCTTCAGGAATGATGCCGCGCCCCTGCACCGAGGTGACCACGCCCCAACCCATCTTGACGAAACGTTGGGCTGCCGCGCGAGCGCCTCGCGCACCACCACCCAGCCACAACAAGGGCCGTTTGGCAGAGGCCAGGCGTTCGGCCAGTGCGTCCAACGCCGCAGCGGGGGCGTGCAACTGAGGCAAAGCCAGCGGCGACAGGTCAGCGGGTATCGCCATCAAACTCGCCTGGATGTCGATAGGGATCTCGATACTCACCGGCCCGCAAGGCGCTGTGAACGCCAGACGCACCGCTTCACGCAGTGTGGCTAAAGCCGTCTGTGTGTTGCGGATACGAAACGCGGCTTTGCCCACGGCTTGCAGCATCGCCAATTGCGCGGGAGCTTCGTGAATGAAGCCTAGGTCGCGGTCGATGAAGTCGGACTCAATTTGCCCGGTCATATGCAACATCGGCGTACCTGCCGTGAGGGCCTCGACCAGCGCACCGGCGGCATTGCCTGCACCCGTGCCGGTGCTGGTGATACACACGCCCAATGTCGCGGTGACGCGGGCATAAGCGTCCGCCATGTTGCAGGCACCAGCCTCACCACGCGCAGAGACAAAACGGATGCCGCTGGGTAAATGGCTGCGCCGGTGCAGGGCATCGAGCATCGGCATGTTGTGGATCGAAATGACGCCAAATGCCGCCTTGACGCCGCATTGCTCCAGAAAGCGGGCAACCAGCTCCCCCACGGTAATTCGTGGGGCTGTCTCTGTAATGGCAGTGCTCATGCGAACATCTTTTCTAGGTAAGGTGAGGGCTTGGCCACAATCAGTGGCAAATGGTGGATGCGTTGCGACAACTTGGCCGCTGCTGCGCGGACCTGGGCGACGAGGCCTTCGACCTGGTCGGCTTGCACCCGGTTGGCCGTGACAGTGACACTGACAGCCGCCACCACTTTGTCGCGGTCGTCAAACACTGGCGCGGCAATGGTGGAAATGCCGACTTCATAACCACCCTGGCTGATGCCGTAGCCGCGCTGGCGGTCTTCGTCCACCAGTTGTTTGAGCTGCACCAAGGTGGTGGGTGTCTGGCTGGTGAAGGCTTGCAATTTCGGGTTGGGGTACAAGTCCCGCAAGTCGGCCATCGACAAGTCTGCCAGCAAAACACGTCCCAAAACGGTGGCATGTGCAGGTAGTCGCGCACCGACCTGGATGGCGTTGAAAAGTGAAGTTCTGCCTGCTGCCTTGACGACAAATACCACCTCGCTGCCATCACGCACCACCAGGTGTGAGGAGAGCCCGGTGTTGATACACAAATCGTCCAGCACGGGCCTGCCGTGTTCGGTCAGTTCCATTGAGGCCAAAAACTCGAATCCCAAACGCAACACCGCCAGGCCCAGTTTGTAACTTCCGCTGTCGCCCACACGTTCTACAAACCCCATTTGCTCCAGGGTCTGCAAAAGGCGAAACACCGAGGCGCGTGGCAGCCCCATGCGGCGCGACAACTCGGCACCCGTCAGCTCACGAGTGGTGTGGGTGAATTGCGCCAACACCTGCAGGCCACGCTGCAAGCCAGGCACGACGTAACGTTCTGGGGGCGCCAAATCGGTCATGTTGTCAACTCCTTCAGGTCAATCATTCGGTTCACTTTGTCGGCGGCTTCAAGTGCGCACACGTGGCCTGCACCGTCGATGCGGCTGTAGGGCGCGTCAATGTGTGCAGCCACTGCCTGGCAGGCCGCTGGCGGCGTGATGGTGTCAACACTGCCGCTGGCCACGCTCACCGGGAAATGGATGTTTTTGAGCCGTTCCAGGTCGTTCAATAAATCGCCGGTAGACAACATGTGGCTGGCCTGCCGGTAGCCTGCCGGGTCAATCTGCGCCATCACACCTTGCACAAATGCGATTTGTTCGGCGCTGGCGCTGGGTGACAACATGGCCGCGCCGCGAAGATTGGCCATGCCCTGCGGCCCCAGGCGATCCAGGTTGTCCAGGCGGTCTTTAAGTTTCTTGTCGCGGTCAAAAGCTGGCGCACGCGCGTAACCCTGCGCGGGTGACAACAACACCAGCCGCTTAACCCGATCAGGCTGCAGGCAGGTGGCACTGACGGCCATCAGGCAACCCAGCGAATGGCCGACCAGCGTGACGGGTGTCGGTGCGCGGCCTTCTGCAAGGTCGAGCGCATCCAGCCAGGCCCACAGGCGCTGCGCGTAGTCAAGGGCTCGGGGCGACGGCATCGGCAGGTGGTCACTTGCACCATAGCCCGGCGCGTCCCAGGCCAAGACGCGAACGCCGAACTGCGCGTGATCCTGCGCCTGTGCGAGTTGATGTACCCAATTGGCCGAACCAGAACCAATGCCGTGCAACAACACGTGGCTTACGGCCTGCTGGGTTCCTGGCGCAGTGGCTTCGCGGTACTGCACGACACCCAAAGGCGTGGCCAGTCGCCGGGGTTCAAATCGGCTGAGCAAATCCGAAAGCGACATGGTGGCGTGCAGGTGGGGTTTGACGTGCGACAGAGCGCAGATCAGTTCCGTTTGAGTTTGGCCAGCGGGCTATCGGGCGGGTACACCGGTGTGATCGGCTGGGGTGAACCCAACATCACACACATCAACGCGTCTTCATCGCCGATGTTGATTTCTTCACGGTAAACGCCGGGCGGCACCGAGATGAAGTCACGCTCCTTGAGCACAGATTCCCAGCGCTGGCCGTCTTTGACGCAAATCACCTTCATCTGGCCGCGCATCACAAAAAAGCACTCTTCCACGTCGTAATGAATGTGTGAAGGCCCCTCGTGGCCGGCCGGGATCACCATGGTCGAAAAGGTGAAGTGTGAGGCGGCCACTGAGTTGCTGTCCTTGGCAATGCCTGTGCCGCCTGTGCCCATGTAACGCATCTGCGCGCGGCGGTATTTCGGGTCGTAATCGGCCTGAAACTTCAGCGCGTCCCAGTCGTAGCGGCGTGTGGCATAACGGGCCACGCGGCTTTCCATCCAATCGGAAAAAGGCTGGTCCTTGGCCTGCATCAGGCTTTTCTGGATATCCGCTTCGGCGGGAATCCTGGCGTCGAGCAAGCCGCGTTCGTTGAACATCGGCTGGTTGGCGGCGGTGGCAGTCATTTCGGTTTCTCCTTGGCTTTTCGGTGACGAATTCGTTGAGCGATCCGGGTGTTCGGTCAATTCATGACAAAGCCACCATTTACTGGCAGCAGTTGTCCGGTGATGTAGCCGCTGGCGCGCGTGAGCAAAAACAGCGCAGCGGCGTTGACGTCTTCCGGCACCTGCGGGCGCTGGATGGCGCGGCCCTGGCGGTAATGGTCATGGCGGTCTTCGGGCACGTATTGGGTGGCTTCTACCAGCGTCAGCCCCGGCGCGATGGCGTTGACGGTAATGCCCTGTGCGCCGAGTTCACGCGCCATCGCGTGGGTCATGGCGATCACGGCACCTTTACTGGCGACATAGGCCATGAGACGCGGCGCGCCCCACAATGCGGTGTCAGAGGCAATGTTGACGACGCGGCCCGAACCCGAGGCGGCTAGATAAGGTGTTGCGGCGACTGTGACGAGCCAGGTGCCACGCACGTTGACCTGCATCACCTGGTCCCACGTGGCCAGGGTCAACTGATCCATGGTTTTGCCGCCCGAATTGGTGATGGCAGCATTGTTGATCAGGCCATCGATTCCATTCATCACTTTCGCAGCGGCGGCTACGCCGGCCTGAATGGCGGTGGCGTCCATCAAATCCATGGGGACGTAATGCGCCTGCGGGCCTAGTTCGGCGGCCACGGCGCGCCCGCGCTCGTGCAGCACATCGGCCAGCGCCACCTGCGCACCTGCTGCTATCAGGG
>JANOXL010000124.1:0-8259 GCA_031418395.1 Rhodoferax sp.
GCCATTGATGACGTAGTTGTCGCCTTTGCGCTCGATGCGGGTGGCGATGTTGGTGGCGTCGCTTGACGCCACATCCGGCTCGGTCATGGCGAAGGCGGAGCGGATTTTGCCTTCCAGCAGGGGTTTGAGCCAGCGTGCCTTGTTTTCTTCAGAGCCATATCGCGCGATGGTTTCCATGTTGCCGGTGTCGGGCGCTGAGCAGTTGAAAACCTCGCTGGACCACATCACGCGGCCCATGATTTCGGCCAGAGGTGCGTATTCCTGGTTGGTGAGGCCTGCGCCGCTGTAGCCGGAGGCGTGGGCGCTGTCGACCGGCAAAAACAGGTTCCACAGGCCGGCGGCCTGGGCTTTGGGTTTGAGTTTTTCGATCGTTTCCAGCGGCGTCCAGCGTTTGCCCGCCGTCGTATTGGCGACGATTTCGGCGTGGTACGCCGCTTCTGCCGGGTAAATGTGGTCGTCCATAAAACGCTGCAATCGGGCTTGCAGGTCTTTGGTTTTGGGGGAAAAGTCAAAATCCATGGGGTATCTCCGTTGGGGTTGTGATGTTGTGCTGGGGTTTTGACTCGAGTTTACGGGGCCATGCATGCGAGACCAGTCGCGCGCCTGACTTTGAAAACGGTGAAAAGTCGAAAAACTTGAATCAAGCCTTTTGCGCAAACTGCCAGGCCAGCACGGCCAAAGGCCGTGCCCCGGCGCCAGAGCTGACAGCCTGCGCACTGGAGGCGGTGCCCGCTTCGACGCGTTTGGCAATGCCCTGCAAAATCGCCGCCAGGCGGAACATGTTGTAGGCGACGAAGAAGTTCCAGTCGGCCTTGAGTTCATCGGGCGTGGCGAACTGGGTGCGTTTGCAGTAGCGGCGGATGTAGTCTTCTTCACTCGGCAAGCCCAGGGCTTTGATGTCCAGCCCGCCAATGCCGCGGCCCAATTCATGCGGCATGTGCCAGGTCATGCAGTGGTAGCTGAAGTCGGCCAGCGGGTGGCCCAGGGTGGAGAGTTCCCAATCCAGCACGGCCACCACACGCGGCTCGGTGGCGTGGAACATCATGTTGTCCAGCCGGTAGTCGCCATGCACGATGCTGACCATCGACTCCGCGCGGGCAATCGCCGGGATGTTCTGCGGTAGCCAGTCCATCAGGCGGTCCATCTCGGGAATAGGCTGCGTGATGGAGGCGACGTATTGTTTGCTCCAGCGGCCAATCTGCCGCTCAAAATAGTTGCCAGGTTTGCCAAAACCGGCCAGGCCGCGTTCGGCGAACTTGACGGTGTGCAGCGCGGCGATGACACGGTTCATTTCGTCATAAATCGCGTCGCGCTCGGGGTGACTCATCCCGGGCAGGGTCTGATCCCACATGACGCGACCGGTTTTGAACTCCATCACAAAGAACGCGCGGCCAATCACCGATTCGTCTTCACACAGGACATACATGGTGGGCACGGGTACGTCGCTGCCGGCCAGACCTTTCATCACCGCGTATTCCCGCTCCACCGCGTGCGCGGAAGGCAGCAGCTTGGCTACCGGGCCGGGTTTTGCGCGCATCACGTACTGCTGCGTGGGCGTGCTGAGTTTGTAAGTCGGGTTGGACTGGCCACCTTTGAAGGACTCGACGGTGAGCGGCCCTTTAAAGCCGACGAGGTTTTTGTCGAGCCAGGCCGATAGGGCCTCAACATCAAACTTGTTTTTTTCGGCCACCGCTTGGGTGCCAACGAAATGATCGAAATTGCTCATCTGAATTCTGGCTTTCCGTTTTAGTTGTCGGCCTCAATGATATGCATCAACGCATCCCGGTTGCGCACCACCAAGCCACCTGGTTCGATGCGAATGACTTCTTCACGCTCCATCGATTTAAGTTCCTGGTTTACCCGCTGGCGCGAAGCACCGAGCAACTGGGCAAGTTCTTCCTGGGCGAGTTGCAGGCCGATGCGCATCTCCCGGCCATCGGCCAGGCTGGGCACGCCGTAGCTGCGTACCAGGTGCAGCAACTGCTTGGCCAGGCGGGCACGCAAGGGCAGGGTGTTGAGGTCTTCGACCAAGCCAAACAAGATGCGAATGCGCCGCGCCTGCAGCCGCAACATGGCCTCGTACAGCTCAACGTGCACGGACAGTATTTTTTTGAAATCTGCCTTGGCGACGCACAAGACGGTAGTGTCGCCGTGGGCGTAGGAGTCGTGGGTGCGGCTGTCGCCGTCAAAAATCGCGACGTCGCCAAACCAAATGCCGGGCTCGACGTAAGTAAGGGTGATTTGTTTGCCGGAAAGTGAGGTGGAGCTCACCCGCACGGCGCCGCGTGCGCAGGCGATCCACTCATCAGGCGGGTCGCCCCGGGCGGCGATGAGTTCGCCGTCTTTGTAGCGTTTGACATAGGCGCAGCGCAGGATGTCGTGCCGCAGCGAGGGCGAGAGCGAGGTAAACCAGCGGCCCGAGTTGATGGCTTCGCGTTCGTCCAGGGTGAGGATGGGTTCAATCATGGGATGGATTTTTCCATTATAAAATCAAAATTTAAATAGAAAAATTGTACAAAACAATAACATAATTTGCTATATAAAGTCTAGCATAATATGTACAAATTACGAGACCATAGTGCCAAAATAACCATCTAAACTTAAATGGAAATATTTATTTATAATCTTCCCGCTTTTCCTTTCCTCATTCTTCCATATGCAACAAGCTCAGCCCGATCGCGCCACGGCGGCGCAGCCAGGGGCTGGGGCGGTAACGCGGGTCGCTGTAGACGGTTTGCATATTGAAGAGTACCTCCAGAATACTCGCTGGCCCGTACAAGTTGCCCATGGCCAGCGGCCCGCGCGGGTAACCCAGGCCCAGGGTAACGGCGGTTTCCAGGTCGGCTGGTGAACAAATGTTCTGCTGGCAGATGTCAGACGCGATGTTGACAATGTTGGCCACCACACGCTGCGAGACAAAACCGGCGCTGTCACGGATCACACTGACAGCTTTGCCATCACGCGCCATCAACGCGTGGGCGGCCTCGCGCATGTCCGTGCGGGTGGCGGGGTTGGTGGCCAAGACGCGGCGTTGGGTGGTCGCGTCGTCGATCAACATGTCGATGCCCACCGTGCGACTCGGGTCCAGGCGGTCCACCACGGCGACGGTGGTGATGTCAAACCCCAGGGGCGCGACGAGTGTCAGCGCCTGTTCGCTCGGCAACGCGCCAGTTTCGATTTTGGCACCCAGGTTTTTGAGCAATTGCAAAAGCTCGATGCGGCGTGCAGCTTTGGGGGAAACCCACACAGGAGGCAAATCTGCGATCACGGGCGCCGGGGCTTCAGCGGGCGTCTGCTGCGCGCCTTTGCCGCTGTCGGCGTATTTGTAAAAACCTTCGCCCGATTTGCGGCCCACCTGGCCACCCGCCAGGCGCTGCGCAGTAATCACACTTGGGCGGTAACGTGGCTCTTCGTAATACTGGTGGTAGATCGATTCCATCACCGGATGGGAGACATCCAGCGCCGTCAAGTCCATCAGCTCAAAGGGCCCGAGTTTGAAGCCCACCTGGTCTTTCAAGATGCGGTCAATGGTGGCGAAATCGGCCACATTTTCACCCACGATACGCAGCGCTTCGGTGCCATAACCGCGCCCCGCGTGGTTCACGATGAAACCGGGTGTGTCCTGCGCCTGCACGGGCGTGTGGCCCATTTGGCGGGCATACTGGGTGAGTTGAATACACACGGCGGGGTCGGTTCTCAGCCCGGCGATCACTTCGACCACCTTCATCAGTGGCACCGGGTTGAAAAAGTGGAAACCTGCCAGGCGCTCGGGGTGTTTCAGCTTGGCGGCTAAGGCTGTGACCGACAACGACGACGTGTTGCTGGCCATCACAGCTGCCGGTAGCAAAATGCCTTCGAGTTCAGCGAAGAGGGCCTGTTTGATGTCCAGGCGTTCGACAATCGCCTCGACCACCAACGCGCATCCCGCAAGCGTCGCCAGGCTATCTGCGCAAATTAGGCGTGACTTTTGCGCCGCGAGTTGGGCTGCGTCGAGGCGACCTTTTTCGGCCAATTTGTCCCATTGGGCGCAAATGGCTTGGCGTGCCGCTTCGGCCGCGCCTGGCTGCACGTCGAACAAAAATACGTGGCTGCCGGCCTGTGCCGCAATTTGCGCTATGCCGCGCCCCATGGCGCCGCAGCCGATGATCGCTGTGGAGGTAAATGTCAGAATCATGCTTTGATTATCAGGGAGCGGATTGTCCAAAAATTGCAGCCTCAAAACGGCTCACAAAACTGGGTATGAGTTTGACGCCCCTGATGATTGGTTATTACCCTAGGCGCAACAAAGCGTAAGCGGGATGATTTTTGAGCGAGAATAATCCCAAACATCGGAATTCATCGTGCAACTTCGAACAAAAATACTCTCTGTCCTGTTGCTGGCTGCCGCATTTAACAGCACCGCCCTGAATTTGGGGCGGGTGCGTGGGGCGGCCCTGGTGGGTCAGCCGCTGGATCTGACCATTCAGGCGCAACTGGCGCCCGACGAATCGGCAAACTCACTGTGCGTGGAAGCCGACGTGTTCCATGCCGACACACGCCAGGACCCCAACCGCGTGCGTGTGAGTGTCGAAGCCGGGCAACAACAAACCGCGAATATCCGCGTCACCTCGTCCAGCCCGATTGACGAGCCGGTGGTCACGATCTATCTCAAAGCCGGTTGCAACCAGAAAATCACCCGCCGTTATGTGATGCTGGCCGATGTGCCGACCGAGGCCGCACCACCCGCGCCACAAATGCTGCCATTAGTGACAGCGCCAGCGGCAGTTTCGCCCGCAGCCCCCGTGACCTCCGCAGCGAGCTCGCCTGTTTCCCCGTCCACTGACACTGGCGGCGCGACGCAGGGTGTACCACCGCTGCCAGCCACTGCAACAACGCCATCGGGGCGGCCAGCACCCGCACCAAAACGTGCTGCAGCGCCTGCAAAACCGCGTCCAGCCCTGAAAAAACCGGCTCAGAAGCAAGTTGAAAAAGCAACGCCCCAAGTTGTAGAAAAACCAGTAGATAAGCCGGTAGATAAAACCGCTGAAAAACCGCCGGCTCCCGCTAAAACTGAAGCTGTGGCCAAACCTGCACCGGCCAAAGAAGACAAGCCACCCGCAGCAAAAGAGGCGGCACCTGCCAAAACCAAAATTGACGAAAAAATGACTGCCGGGCGTGAGGCTGGGCAATCGAGGCTCAAACTCGATCCACTGGTGACCCTGGCAGAACGCGTCGCGACTCTCGAAACCACCCAAAGCGCACCTTCAGCCGAGGCCATGCGCGATGCCCAGAAGGTCAAGGCGCTTGAAGACAGTGTCAAAACCCTGGTCGCGTTGGCCGCCAAAAATGAAGCCAATATGCTGGAGATGCGCAGCCAGCTTCAAAAAGCCGAAGCCGAGCGACTGCCCATGGTGTGGCTTTACCTGCTTGGTGGTGCGTTATTGGTCAGTTTGGCGGCCCTGGCCTACCTGCTAACCCGCAGGCGTTCGGGTTCTGCCGCGGACGGCGACGACTGGTGGAGCGGCTCGAAAGCGGCAGGATCGGCTGCAGCAGGCTCGGCGCCTTCGGCCACCACCGTTGCGCCGTCGGTTCATAGCCAACTGCGTGACAGCATGCCGGCCAGCCTGGCGACCCAGAATTCACTGAAAACGACTGCCGTCAGCCGGCCGAACTTGCGAGATGATCCGGAATCTGAAATCGATGTGAGCCTGGTCGAAATGAGCGAGTCGAATTTCGACAACCTCATGCAGTCAGGGCAATCACACGGCGCATTGCGGCGTGGGCCATTGCCGCCAGCGACTGACAATAGCATGGCGACCCGTGCGCAACCCATGGAGCTGACGCGATCGATCAATTCCGAAGAGATTTTTGACATCCGCCAGCAAGCTGATTTCTTTGTCTCGCTGGGGCAGACGGACCAGGCCGTGCGTATTCTGGAAAACCGCATTAACGAAAGTGGTGAGTCCAGCCCCTTGTTGTATCTGGACTTGCTGAAAATCTTCCATTCGCTGGGCCTCAAGCAGGATTACCACCAGTTCCGCGAAGACTTTAATTTGTTGTTCAATAGCCGCGTGCCCGAATTCTCGCAATACAAGGAAGAAGGGCGCTCGCTGGAAGACTACCCGCAAGTGCTGGCGCACATTACGGCTTTGTGGGCAACGCCCAAGGCGCAGATGGTGATTGAAGCCTCGATCTTCCGTGATCCGATGGACGACAAGAGCAAGCCCTTTGACTTGGCTGCTTTCCGCGATTTGCTGCTTTTGCACGCCGTCGGTCAAAGCAATGCGCGCGGCGACAGCGGAGTTTCGGGCTTGGCACCTTTGAGCACGGTGCCGGTAAGTCCGCAGAAAACGACATCCATTACTGCCAAGTTGAGCGGCGCGATGTCTGTAGATATTCCGCTGGAGTCGCCGGTGAGTGTGATGCCGCCGGTTCCCGAGGGTGACCTGGATCTGGATTTGTCAGACCTTGTGCTGCCCGAGCCGACGCCCAAAACAGCCACCGCATCCAAGACTGCGGCTGCACCAAAGCCCAAGGCGCCCGAGCCGCTGGCAGAAGAGGACACCGAGTTCCCGAAACTGATCACTACGCCGTTTGCGACGACAACACCGGTGCCAGCGGCAAGCCTGCCGCCCGCCGCAGCATCTTCGCCAACAGTCAATAAATCCGGCCCACCGGTGCAGGCCATAGAAGACGACAACTTTCTTGATTTCGACAAACAGGCCACGGTGAAATACACCTTGCCAAAGAACAAGGACGGTGGCAAAGCCTGAGGCCATGGCCTCAGGGCCCTTGACTCAAGTTTTTGGGGTGAGGTCGAAAAGCCCCTTAGCGCCGCACCTGCATTGCCGCCGGGTTGACGATATTGACAGGCGTGCCGGTGACGAAGCTCACGACGCTGTCAAACGCTGAACTGAAGTACAGCTCGAAACTGTCCTGTTCCACGTAACCGATGTGCGGCGTGCAGATACAGTTTTCCAGTCGCAAAAGCGCGTGCCCCTGCAAAATCGGCTCGTTCTCAAATACGTCAATTGCTGCGAGGCCAGGCCGCCCACGGTTGAGGCCGCTGATGAGGGCGTCGGGCTCAATCAACTCAGCGCGTGAGGTGTTGACCAGGAGCGCCGTGGTTTTCATCGCCGCCAGATCCTCGTGTTTGACGATGTGGCGGGTCTCGTCGTTCAGGCGCAGATGCAGCGACAGCACATCACATTGGGCAAAGAAATCCTCGCGGCTATCGGCCGCATGGTAGCCACTGAGCACGGCACGCTCCAGCGAAGGCGCACGCCCCCAAACCAACACGTTCATGCCAAAAGCTTTGCCGTAACCGGCGACCAATTGGCCAATCTTGCCAAACCCCCAAATGCCAAGTGTTTTGCCGTAAAGCACGGTGCCGATGCCAAAGTTCGGTGGCATCGAGCTGGCTTTGAGGCCTGATTGCTGCCAGGCACCGTGTTTGAGGTTGCCAATATATTGCGGCAGGCGGCGCATCGCGGCCATGGTGAGCGCCCAGGTCAGTTCTGCTGCTGCGATGGGAGAGCCCGCGCCATCGGCCACCGCAATGCCGCGCTCGGTGCAGGCAGCGATATCAATGTGGCTGCCGACGCGACCGGTCTGGACGATCAACTTCAGGCGCGGCAGTTTTTCGATCAGGGCACGTGTGATGTGGGTGCGTTCGCGGATCAGCACCACCACGTCGGCGTCTTTCAATCGGATGGAAAGTTGCCCCAGGCCTTTGACGGTGTTGGTGTACACCTTGGCGGAGAAGGGTTCGAGCCTGGCCGCGCAGGGGAGTTTTCTGACAGCATCTTGGTAGTCATCGAGGATTACGATATTCATGTCGATATTGTGCCTCGCTGCAAACCCTCGACATTGCGGTTAGCATCCCAACTCCCAATCTACTTTCTGGAAAAAATTTCATGTCAATTTCGATGTTTTCGGCAAGCGTGCCGGTTTGTGTTTCGATGCTGGGCAATTTGAGCCACCTGCTGGACAAAATGCAGGCATTTATCGATGAAAAAAAGTGCGACCCGAATGCCTTGCTGCACTACCGCATGGCCCCTGACATGTTGCCGTTTACGCGGCAAATACTGATTGCCTGTGACGCCGCTAAAAACGGCGTGGCCCGAATTTCAGGTGTAGAAGCGCCGAAGTTTGACGACACCGAAAGCACCGTTGCCGAACTCAAGACACGGATTGCAAAAACACTGGATTTTCTGAAATCTGTGTCGGCCGACAAATTGGACGGCACAGAAGCCAAAGAGGTCACTTTCCCGGTCGGCC
>JANOXL010000125.1:0-17312 GCA_031418395.1 Rhodoferax sp.
CCAGCGGCAACAACCGGCTCGATACGCTGAGCAATGTCGTCGAGACCGGCCGCATCGGACTGCTCTTTATGGTGCCGGGCGTGGACGAGACACTTCGGGTCAATGGCCGCGCTATGGTGTCGCTCAAAACCGAGCACCTGAACTGGTTCGCAGCGCAGAAAAAACCGCCGACAGCAGTCATCGCGGTCACGGTGGAGGCGGCCTATCTGCACTGCGCCAAAGCCTTCATGCGCTCACGCCTGTGGGATGCAGCGATGCAGGTCAAACGTGAGGCCTTGCCATCGATGGGCGAGATGATGCGCGATCAAACCGGGCTGAACATCCCGGCAGAAACGCAGGAACAGATGCTGGAGCGCTATCGCCAGTCCATGTAAATCGCTTGCGCCTCAAAAGCCGCGCCGGTGTTCGACCAGCAGGCATTTGTTTTGTACGACCCAGAGGCCTGCGGCGCGGGCTTTTTCTGCCGAAACCGCGTGTTCGATGCCCAGTTGCAGCCACAAACCCTTGGCGCCAATTGCAATGGCCTCTTCTGCCACCGGTGGCACATCTTCACTGCGCCGAAATACATCAACCAAATCAATGCGTTCAGCTTTCGCGGCTTCGCTCAGGCTGGGGTAAACCTTCTCGCCAAGAATCTCGCCCACCTTGGCTGCCGGGTTCACAGGAATAATGCGCCAGCCCTGGCGCTGCATGTATTCGGCCACTTCGTAACTATCGCGTTGCGGGTTCGGCGAGAGACCCACTACAGCCACCGTGCGGTGGTGCTTCAGGATGTGGGCAATGGCGTCAGTTTGGGTCATCGATGCGCGTCGTCAAAGTGCGGTGGGTTCAGCTCAGGCGGGAGAGCCGCTTTTGTATTTGACAGAGCAACCGTAAGGCGCAGTAACAGGTTTGCTCAGGGCTTTGCCGGCCAAGGCTTCAGTCACACCCAGGCGAACATAGTTGGTGGCGTTTTTGATGCTCTCTGCGCTGGAAGAGGCGTTGCTGTCGATGCCACCCGCGTAAATCAGCGTGCCTTTGGGGTCCACCATGTACATATGTGGCGTGGTGCGTGCGCCGTAACTCTTGCCGACCGAGCCGCTTTCATCCATCAAGGTGGCGCTGGGGCTGGCTTTTTGCTGCACCATCCAGCGGCCCAACTGCGCGGGGGCGAGGTAATCCGGGTGCGAATCAGCGGTTGAATTAATGGCCAGCCACACCACATTTTTACCCGTCACTTCTTTTTGCAGACCTTGCATGTTGGCAGAGTCATAGTGTTTGCGCACGTAGGGGCAGCCGGGGTTGTTCCACTCCAGCACCACGTGTTTGCCCAGGAAATCGCTGAGTTTCACGGTTTTGCCAGCGGTGTCAGTCAACGTGAAATCGGGTGCTTTTTGACCCACGGCAGCTGCGGCCAACGCGCCGCTGGCCAGCGCCAAGGACAAGATGGGCACGGCAGCCCAGCGGCTTACGGCGCAGGCTGCTCTGGCAGCCCTGACAGCGGTGACAAATGGACGGATTTTCATAACAGACCTTTCAGCAGTTGAACTCGATCACGCATCAAAACCGCATGCTAATCCTTGCAAGCCGTTTTGTCCTGGCAAGGCCGAAAACCACCCGCCGGGCGCTGCTGTTATCTCAACAATGCAGCGCGTCACGCTCTCAGTCCACCAATGGATCCAGCGCGAAAGCCTTCATCTGTCCACCCAAGCGTTCGTACTCGTCGTCGCTGAGCGCCACCAGTGGCGCCCGAACGCGCCGCCAACCTGCATGGCCGGTCAGAATCGCCATCACGCCTTTGAAGGTCGGCGTGAGTCCGTAGCTGCGCAGAATGGTCAGCAACTCCTCGGTGCGCACCATGTCGCGCTGGGCGGTAGGGCCGCTGTGCGCGGCGACCAGGCGGGCGACCAACCTGGGCGTCACGTTGGCCACACCACTCACGGCCCCCACGGTGCCCTGGGCCGCCATCACTTGCAAATCGGGCTCATTGCCGACCCACACCTGGATACGTGGCCTATCCGCGTTGGGCTCTGGTGGCATGAAGGTTTTGGCCAGGCCGAGCGACCACGCGCGCTCGCAGCCGCTGTCTTTGATGCCAATGATGGTTGTTGGGTAACGCTTCAGCAAGGCTGCGATGACCGGCTGCGACAGGGCGACACCGCTGATTTGGGGGATGTGGTACAGCACCACCCGCAGGCGTTCGTCGGCGACTTTGTCGATCACTTGCGCGTAGGCGTCGATGACACCTTGGTCCGGCACGCCTTTGAGAAAAAACGGCGGCAGCAGCAAGACGCCGAAACAGCCCGAATTTACGGCGTGTTTCGTCAGATCAATGGCATCGGGCAACGCTGCTGCGCTGGTGGAGACCAACATGCGCCCAGCAGGCACACCCGCGGCAATTAGTCCGTCAACCGCTGCAATTCGTTCGGCCACGCTGAACGACGGCCCCTCACCTGTGGTGCCAAACGGCGTCACACCGGTGCAGCCTGCGGCGAGAAGATTTTTGCAGTGCGCGGCGAAGGTGGGGATGTCGATGTCCAGATTGGCCAGCAGCGGTGTGAGCAAGGCGGGCCAAACACCGGAATAGGGGGTCGTCATGGCGGTGGGGACTTTCAAATCAGGCAAGTTTAGAGCTTTGCCAACTCCGCCCGCACATCGGCCACGCTCAGCAGCTCCGACAACAACACGGGTGCCGCCCCTGGTTTGTAGATCACGTAAAGCGGGACGCCGCTGCGCCCAAGCTGGGCCAGCGCGGCGGTGATGGCAGGGTCACGGCGCGTCCAGTCAGCGCGCAGCAACACCACCTTTTTGGCGTCGAAGTCGGCCAACACCTGCGCATTGGTCAGCGTGGTTTTTTTGTTGACCTGACAGGTCACACACCAAGCGGCAGTGAAGTCGACAAATACGGGCTGCCCAGCGGCCAACAATTGGTCCACACGCCCCGGCTCCCAGGCCTGCCAGCGCTCGCTGGTCGCAACAACTTTGCCGCTATCGAGCTGCGTCACAATGTTTTGTCCCAGGGTGCTGGCCAATACTGCGAAGGCCACGACGGCAACAGAGGCATTGAGCACGCGGCTGCGCCCTTGCAGACCAAGCGCCCACACCACCCAGCTCAGGGCGACCAGCAGCAGCAGCAAAGCCCCCGCGCCATCGATGCCGCTTTGTTGCCCCAGCACCCAGACCAGCCACACCACGGTGGCAAACATCGGGAAAGCCATCAGGCGACGGAAGGTGTCCATCCAGGCGCCCGGCTTGGGCAAGGCCCGCGCCACAGCGGGCACCCAACCCGCGATGGCAAAAGGCAGCGCCATACCCACGCCCAAAGCCGCAAAAATCAAGAGCGCCTCATGCGCAGGCAGGGCCACCGCCAGACCGAGCGACGCACCCATGAACGGCGCTGTGCAGGGCGAGGCAATCGCCACGGCCAGGACGCCGGATAAAAATGCATTGGCGGTGGGATTCTTCACTTGTTTGGAAGCCAGGCTGGATGGCAAAAACATGCCAAACTCAAACACGCCGGCCAGGTTCAATCCAATCAAAGTGAAGAGCGCCGCCAGCACGGCCACCACAGCGGGCGACTGCAACTGAAAGCCCCAGCCGAGTTGCTCCCCCGCGCTGCGCAGGGCCAGCATGAGCGCACCCAGCGCCACAAATGACAGCACCACACCCACAGAGTAAGCAGCGGCACTGAGACGGCGACTGCGCGGATCGTCGGTGTTTTGTGTCAAACCCATGACCTTGATGGCCAGCACCGGGAACACGCAGGGCATCAGGTTCAAAATCAATCCGCCGAGCAGGGCCCCGAGCAAAGCAGCCCATAAACCGATGGGCGCAGATGACCCCGATGCCGATACAGGCGCCAATGCGCCCGCAGCATTGGCCTTGAGTGCTGCCTCCAGCTGCGGCGATACAACAGCGGGCGCGGCCAGGACGGGCCAGCTACCCGCGACTTTTAACTCGGCGCGCAAGGCCTGCCGCCCGCCTGCGGCATCGGTTGCCAACACGATGGGCATGACGGACGGGCTGTTGCTGCGCTGGCTGGCGAGCGGCACGGTAGCGCGCCAGACGGCGCCCGTCCAGGCCTGCGTCCAGGGAGCGCCGGTTTCAATCACCTCGGGCGTCTCAGGGAAAAAATCGAGCGTCTTGCCGCGCCACGCGACGGGCAAACCTTGCATTTCAACTTGTAGTGATGCGCCTTGAACCAGCACGCGGCTGTCCGGAATGCCGCCCGCTGTGTTGGACACGACGGGTTTGGGTTGCGCCGCAAAAGCGGCTTCAAAGGCCGCTGCGTTCAGCGCCGTGGAGCTTTTCAGCGGAATTTTCAGCGCAAATTCGCCTTCTTCCGGAATACATTCTTTTTTGCAGACCAGCCAGGCCGCTTTGAGTTTGACCTCAAGCTCGTTGGCCAGGAGTGAGGGTTTGAAATCATTCGACACCGTGAGCGGCACAGGCAGCAACACCGTGTTTTCATAACCGTAGTTGGCCAGGTTGCCTATCGGAATTTTCTTGGGCGTAGGCCAGGCAATGTCGCCCGCGCTCACACCTGCGGGGAGCGTCCAGGCCAATGAAGTGGGCTGCCCCGAGTCGCCCGAGTTCTTCCAGTAGGTATGCCACTCGGGTTGATGGGCCAATTGCAACGCGACCCAAATCGTTTTGCCCGGCCCGGCGCCCTCAGGGGCATGGGCCAGCAACTCGGCGCGCACCTGCGCCGTGGTGACCACACTTTTGGCGCTGGTTTGCGCAGCGGCAGGCAAAACAACAACGCAGATAGCCGCCAAAAATGCAGCGAATAAGCTTCGAAACGTCAAGGTCGGGTGGGTCATCAATCTGTCAGGTGAAATGCATCGTCATTATCGGAGTCGGGGTCGGAACATGTTGTCGGCGCCTTTTGCTAGAAAGTGCGGCTAGAAAGTGCGGCCAGAACATGCGGCCGGAACATCGCGCCGAAAACTGTTGAATTGGGTACGTTGGCTATTCTGAGCCGCTTGCGGCAAACAAGTTCCCTGGTTGTCGGATGAGTTTACTGTTAACTTCCATGTTAATTACAAGTCAATTTTCAACTCCAATAACGAGTTTACGTGGAATTTTGGCCGCTGGGTCTCGTTTTATATGGACAATATGCTATTATAAATATAGCATTCGATAATCCTCCCATGTCAACCGCGCCAAGCACTCTTGCCCTACGGCCCGCCACTTCTGCGCAAATTGTGTTGTGTACGCTCAACGCCAAATACATCCACGCTTCGCTCGGCCTGCGCTACCTGCTGGCCAACATGGGTGATCTGCGCACTCAGACGCAACTGCGCGAGTTCACGATTGCGCGCAAGCCACAGGAACTCGTTGACGAGTTGCTGGCCCTGAACCCGCAGGTGATTGGGTTTGGCGTTTACATCTGGAACGTGACGCAAACCTGTGCGCTGGTGCGCCTGCTCAAGCAGCAGCGGCCAGAGGTCAAAATCGTGCTGGGCGGCCCGGAAGTGAGCCATGAAGTCGATCAGCAAGAGATCGTTCGCCTGGCCGACCATGTCATCACCGGTTGGGGCGATGTGAGTTTTCCCAAACTCTGCCGCGCGCTGCTGCACGGCCCGCAACCGCTGATGAAAATCATCGCGGGTGAACAACCGCCTCTGGATCAAATTGCACTGCCCTACAGCGACTACTCAGACGCTGATTTGGCGCACCGGGTGCTGTACGTGGAAGCCTCGCGCGGCTGCCCGTTCAAGTGCGAGTTTTGCCTGAGTTCACTTGACAAAACCGCCTGGGCCTTTGATCTGGAGCGTTTCCTGGTGGAGCTGGACGCGCTCTACCAACGCGGCGCACGCACCTTCAAGTTTGTGGATCGCACCTTCAACTTGAAGATCGATGCGTCGATTCGCATCTTGCAGTCCTTTCTGAACATGCTCGCGGCATCCGAAGAGAAGAATAGTCTTTTTGTGCACTTCGAAGTTATCCCGGATCATCTGCCCGATAAACTCAAAGAAAAAATCGCCGAATTCCCTCCGGGCGTGTTGCAGTTTGAGATCGGCATCCAGAGTTTCAACGTCGACGTTCAGCAGCGCATTTCGCGCAGGCAAGACAACGCCAAAACCGTGGCAAACATCGCCTGGTTAGTCAAACATTCGAATGCCCACCTGCATACGGATTTGATCTTCGGCTTGCCGGGCGAAACCTTGCAGAGTTTTGCCGAGGGTTTTGACCGGCTTTATGCCCTCAAGCCGCATGAAATCCAGCTCGGCATTTTGAAGCGGCTGCGTGGCACGCCCATCGCGCGGCACACGCGGGAACATGGCATGGTCTATGACGCCGAGCCGCCCTACACGGTGCAGCAAACCGGCGTTGTCACTGCGAAGGAGATGCAGCGTTTCACCCGGTTGGCGCGTTATTGGGACTTGATCGCCAACTCCGGGCGCTTCTCGCAGACGCTGGCCCAACTCATGGACATGAATGCCCACTGCGCCTCACCGTTTCAGGCCTTTCTCGATCTGTCAGATTGGCTGTGGAACAACACACGCACCACGGGCCATTTAACGCCTGAGGTGTTGGTCGACGCGCTGTTTGATTACCTGACTACGCAGGTGAAAGTCAACCCGGAACTCGCCCGCGAATGGCTGCTTTGCGACTACCTCAAGAGCGGCGCCCGGGCCAGCCCGCGTGCTCTCAAAGCGGTGCTGCCGAAACAGCCGCCGCCGATGGCCAAACCAGCGCGCCAATTGGCCACGCGGCAACAAAGGCACGACACGCCTTCCACCGCCTGAGCCATCAGCAGGTTTTACTGCCCCGCTTTCGGCAGCGGCAACGCCGTCTTGTACCGCACCTGTTTGAGCGCAAAACTGGAGCGGATTTTCTCGATCCCTGGAATTGGGCTTAACTGGTTCAAGATGAATTTTTCCAGCGCGCCGATGTCGGCCACGGCGACACGAATCAAATAGTCTGAGTCGCCGGTCATCAGGTAACACTCCATCACTTCGTCGTGTTCGGCCACGCGTTTCTCGAACCGGGCCAATGCTTCCTTGCTTTGAGATTTCAGGCTGATCGAGATAAACACGTTGAGCCCGAGGCCCAGTTTGCCGGCGTTGGCGATGGCGACATAACGGTCGATCACGCCCGCCTTTTCGAGCGCTTTCACCCGCGCCAGGCACGGTGAGGGGCTTAAAAAAACGCGCTTGGCGAGTTCGACATTGGACAAAGCGCCGTTTTGTTGCAACTCGTCAAGAATGCGCAGATCGGTGGCGTCAAGGTCGTTCATGCTTCAAATTGAAAGATATGAGGTATTTTATGCTGTCAATACAGCCATTCCACCCGCTTTCAGCAGCACATTTTGGCGTGATTTTTGTACAGTGGTGGCATGAACGCCTCTGTCCCCCACCACCTCCTGGGCTCGGCCCCGCTTGCTGCAGAGCCCGCTGAAATCAACGCTGACGCCGACCCGCAAGAAACCGCAGAGTGGCGCGACGCGTTTGCCGCACTCGTCTCTACCCAAGGCCCGGCGCGCGCCCGTTTCGTACTGGATGAGTTGGCCCGCCTGGCGCGCCAGCACCGCACCGGCTGGCAGCCTGATCTCAACACGCCCTATGTCAACAGCATCGCGGTAGACCAGCAGCCCGCCTTCCCGGGCGACCTGGCCATTGAGGAGCGCCTGGCCTCGCTCATGCGCTGGAACGCGCTGGCCATGGTGGTGCGCGCGAACCAGGCGGATTTGGGTGGCTCCAGCGAACTCGGGGGCCACATTGCGAGTTATGCCAGCGCGGCCGATTTGTTCGAAGTCGGCTTCAACCATTTCTTTCACGCGCGCAATACTGGCGAGGGCGCCGGGCAATTTTCCGACGGGCCGCCCCTAGGAAAATTAGCCCCCTCGGGGGGCAGCGACCTACACGGAGTGAGGGAGCGTGGGGGCGCTATTCATCACGGCGACCTGGTCTTCCTGCAACCCCACAGTTCTCCTGGCGTCTACGCCCGCGCCTTTCTGGAGGGTCGGCTCACTGAACAAGACTTGATGCATTACCGCCAGGAACTCACCGCGCCCGCCGCGACTACCGGCCAGGGCGCGCGCGGCTTGTCGAGTTACCCGCATCCGTATTTGATGCCCGACTTCTGGCAGTTCCCCACCGGCTCCATGGGCATCGGTCCGATCAGCTCGATCTACCACGCGCGTTTCATGCGTTACCTCACGCACCGGCGCTTGCAGGACTGCGCTGGCCGCAAAGTGTGGGGCGTGTTTGGCGATGGCGAAATGGACGAACCCGAGAGCATGAGCGCCTTGACGCTGGCCGCGCGCGAGGGGCTGGATAACCTGGTGTGGGTGGTCAATTGCAACCTGCAGCGGCTCGACGGCCCGGTGCGCGGCAATGGCCGCATCATCGACGAGCTGGAAAAATTGTTTGCCGGGGCGGGGTGGAACGTCATCAAGCTGGTGTGGGGCAGCGACTGGGACGGCCTCTTCGCGCGCGACACCACGGGCGCGCTCACGCGTGTTTTTGCCAACACCGTAGACGGCCAAATGCAAACCTTCGCCGCCAAAGACGGGCGTTACAACCGCGACAACTTCTTTGGCCAAAACGAAGAGCTCGCGCGCCTAGCGCAAGGCATGACGGACGAACAGATCGACCGCTTGAAGCGCGGCGGCCATGACCTGGTCAAAATCCACGCGGCGTATGCCGCAGCAGCGGCCCACAGCGGCCAGCCCACGGTGATCCTGGCGCATACGAAAAAGGGTTACGGCATGGGCAGCGCCGGCCAGGGCAAGATGACCACGCACAGCCAGAAGAAACTGGCCGACGACGAACTCATCGAATTCCGCAACCGCTTCAACCTGCCGATGAGCGACGAGCAGGTGACTAACCTGGCGTTCTTCAAACCCGCCGCCGACAGCGCCGAGATGCGTTACCTACATGCGCGCCGTCAAAAGCTTGGTGGGTATTTACCCAAGCGTTATTCGGCTTCCGAGGCAGTGACCGTGCCCGCGCTGGCCAGTTACGCGCAGTTCGCTTTGCAGGCCGACGGCAAGGAGATGAGCACCACCATGGCTTTTGTGCGGCTACTGGGTGGTCTGCTTAAATCGATGGAGCCCGGCCCGCAAGGCATCCAGTTCGGCCAGCGCCTGGTGCCCATCGTGGCCGACGAAGCGCGCACCTTTGGCATGGCCAATCTGTTCAAGCAGGTGGGCATCTACTCCAGCGTAGGCCAGCGTTATGCGCCGGAAGACATCGGCTCGGTGCTCTCGTACCGTGAAGCGCAAGACGGGCAGATTCTGGAAGAGGGCATTAGCGAGGCCGGCGCGCTGGCCAGCTGGACGGCTGCCGCCACCAGCTACAGCGTGCACGGTTTGCCGATGTTGCCCTTCTACATCTACTACTCCATGTTCGGCTTTCAGCGCGTGGGAGACCAGATCTGGGCTGCCGCCGACCAGCGCGCGCGCGGCTTCCTGATCGGTGCCACCTCAGGCCGCACCACACTGGGCGGTGAAGGTTTACAGCATCAAGACGGTACCAGCCATCTCATCGCAGCCACCATTCCCAATTGCAGGGCCTACGATCCGGCCTTTGCGGGGGAACTCGCCGTCATCATCGACCACGGCATGAAGGAGATGCTACAGGAACAGCAAGACGTGTTTTATTACGTCACCGTGATGAACGAAAACTACGCGCAGCCAAATTTGCCCGAAGGCGTGACGGCCGATGTGATTCGCGGTTGCTATAAATATGGGAGCTGGTCACGGACATTGTCCGAGGCCCAGAGCCCTGTATTTCTTGAAGATTTGGATCCAGGCCGAAATCAGGCCATTCAACAGGCCACTCAACATGCCAAACCGCAAGTCACCTTGATGGGCTCGGGCGCCATCCTCACCGAAGTCATCAAAGCCGCGCAGTTGCTGGCGGCAGAAGGCTTCAACGTCGATGTGTTTAGCGTCACCAGCTGGAGCGAGCTGGCGCGCGATGGCGCAGCGTCAAAACAAGCCGGTGCGTCAACTGCCACACCCTTCATCGCCCTACAACTCGCCCACAGCCACGGCCCCATCATCGCCGCCACCGACTACGTGCGCGCAGTCCCGGAAAGCGTGCGCGCCTGGCTGCCCGCAGGCCGCGCGTTCACCACCCTCGGCACCGACGGCTTTGGCCGCAGCGACACGCGCGCTGCGCTGCGCCAGTTTTTTGGGGTGGATGCCAGTTCCATCGCCGAAGCCGCCCGCAGCGCCACATTCAGCGCCATATTCAACCCGACAAACAGCGCGACAATCAGCGCCATCACTTCCTGAAATTATTGATGTCATTCACCCACGCCCGCCTGTTCGTCACGCTGCTTTTCGTTGGATTGGCGGGCGCCCTGGGCTCTATGGGCGTGGGGGCGCAAACACCCGCGCTCGCCTTGACCACCGTGGCCAGCATGGACGTGCCGCGCTACATGGGCACCTGGTACGAGGTGGCGAAGTTCCCCAACCGGTTTCAAAAAATGTGTGTGCGCAACACCCAGGCCACCTACAGCCTGCAAACCGACGGCACGGTGCGTGTGCTCAACCGCTGCACTACAAGTGATGGCTTATCAAAGGAAGCCGAAGGCGCGGCCCGGCAAATTGGCCCGGCCACATCGCCCAAACTTCAAGTCCGTTTTGCGCCAGCCTGGTTGGCTTTTTTACCTATGGTGTGGGGCAACTACTGGGTGATCGACCTGGACCCCAACTACCAATGGGTGGCGGTGAGCGAGCCTGAGCGTGAGTTTCTGTGGATCTTGTCGCGCACCCCGCAGATGGAGCCCTCCGTCTACCAGGCGCTGGTGGCTCGGCTGGCGGCGAATGGGTTTGACACGGGCAAGCTTGAGGTCAGCCCGCACGGGAATTAAGTCTGGGTGCGGCGTGGTTTCTGCCTGGTTCAATCACGCATCCGTATTTCAGGCCGCAATCGCAATGATGCCGTTCAACTCTTCACATGCAGCTTCGAAGATGGCAGGAGGCACTTGTTTCCACGGGTGCGGCCTCGCTCCCCGACTGCGCCAGGCGAATGATTTAGGTTGATGCGCCAGCACGTAACAAACTTCACCCTTGGGCGTCTTGAACTTGACCGCAAACGGGTTGGTGTCATTGGAAGGCGCGTGTGTCATTGGCAAACCAATCACCAAATTGGTTTTTTCATTAAACGCTTTGGGTGACAAGACCATCATGGGGTGCTCGTCCTTCATCTCGCTGCCCACTTGCGGGTTGAAGTCAATCCAGATCATGTCGCGCCGGTCTGGCACCCACAGTTTGCTTGCCACAGCCATCAAAACACCTCAGCACCGACGCGGCCTGTCGACATCACTTCGCCGCCGTGGACTGTCGAGTCAAATGTCTTCAGCTTTTGCGCCAGTGTGAGTTTGGGCTTGCCTGCCGCGCGGATGAACACGCCACCTTCAACGACTTCAACCCGCACTGGTATTCCCCGCGCGAAACGGGCTGCTTTGGCGATGGGCGCGGTGATCCGCACGCCGAGGCCGTTGCCCCAGGCCTGGATCGTCTGGTCTGCTGAGGATGCGGTTTGCATAGGGGGCTCCCGAAAAATAGTTGAAACAAGTATAAACGAAACCTTGGTTTGTGTCAACATGTATAAACAGACGGCCGGCTTGCGAAAACGCGTTTTCGTTTTCGCGTCGTCGGCCCGCAGCCCGCAGCCCGCATCGCGCTCGGGTCGTGATAGCCTTCCACTATGTCTACATGTAGCCCTTTTTTAGCCAGCGGGAAAACCCACAAACCCGAGCAAAAAGCCCGCCAGGTCTGCTGGCACGAATTCGCCAGTGCGGAAGGCGGTGGCCCGCCGCTAGTACTGCTGCACGGCGGCCACGGCAACTGGCAACACTGGGCGCGCAACATCGAAGCGCTTGCCACGCGTTTCACCGTGTGGGTGCCCGACATGCCGGGTTATGGCGACTCTGACACACCGCCCGAACCCACGCTCGCTTCGCTGGTCAATTTGCTCCACGCCACGTTAGACCAACTGCTGGGCGCGGCCACGCCCATTCGCCTCGCCGGCTTTTCATTCGGTGGTTTGGTGGCTGCTACGCTGGCCACGCAACGCCCGCACATCGAGCGCATGGCGCTGCTCGGCCCCGGCGGCCACGGCGGCCCACGTAGGCCTGCGGGCGAACTGGTGTCGTGGCGCGCCGCGAAAGAATCCGGCGATGCGCAAGCGCTGGCGCAGGTGATGCGCCACAACCTGGGCCTGCACATGTTGCACGCGCCCGAGAGCATCGACGATGAAGCCGTGCGCATCCACACCGAAGCGTGTTTAAGCACACGCTTCTACAGCAAAGGCATCTCACACTCTGGCGGGCTGGCTGCGGCGCTGGCGCACTACAACGGCCCGCTGCTTCTGGCCTGGGGTGAGCACGATGTGACAGCAGTGCCAGAGCAAGCAGCGCGCACTTTCAGTGAAGGCCGCGAGAACTGCGAAACGCACATCGTGCCCGGCGCTGGGCATTGGGTGCAGTTTGAGGGGGCGGCGGAGGTGAATGGGTTGTTGTTGGGGTGGTTGGGAAAGTTGAACGTTTTAGGGTAGTGCGCTCGAGGAAATGAACGTTGGTGGACTGTTTGTGCCCATAGACCCATAAGCGGATATGCACCTCATTTGTTCATCGCAAATAGCGGACGTTCACACTACTTTTTTTTCGGTATCCAAAGTGTATAACGCCCATCCTTCCCTTTTTCAAATCGAAGGCTTTCCTGCTGCTTAAATGCTTTCAAATAGCGAGAAGCTGAATCCGGCGTCAATATCTCTGGAGCCTTTGAAGGGTCAATTACCAGGGCATCCAATTTACGCAGATAGAACTCCCCCGGTTTGCTTTTTGCTCGGGCAACCAATTGCCTAGCTTCGAGTAAACATGCGGCAGCGCTGTCGTCTCGGGCAAGAATCGATTCACGGGCTGCGAATATTCCAGCCATCGCCGCCGCATCAAACTGTTGCGATTTGATCGCGATTTCAATAGCTTTTTGGTAGGACTGTCGGCCAAGATTTGGATCGCCATATCTATAGAGGAGAAGCCCCAAATTTGCCAGCGCGTGGTATCCATGTTTCTCAAGACTAGCCATACGAAAGAGCGTGCTTTTTATGCCCTCAAGTTCATCCCCATCATTATTTGGATGAAGACGACCTGAGCTAAGTCTTGCAAAGATCATATTCAACTCAAACGTAGGATCGTTCTTTCCGTCAATTCTTTTGACCTGTCGCGCCATTTTCAAAGTCAGGTCGTGATCATCGAGTACCGAGGCAACGAAAGCAATCTCAAAGCAAGGGCGAGCTGCAAATGGTTCATCGTTACTCCAAGAATTTGCGGCCTCTAGGGCTTTTGTGAATTCTCCTTGGCCCATATTCAGCCGATAATTTGCCTCGTAGGCGGTTGTCGAACTCATGACCAATTGATCGAGGGCTAGTGGTTCATTTAGGTGACGATTTTCTTGGGCCCAGAAGACTTGCGCTAGAGTGTTTTCAGTTGGGACGACCAAAGCTTTTTGAACAAGTTTTCTTGCCTTTTTCCGCTCGCCAACCTCTAGCTCCATCATTGCAACTGCGGTGGCAAGTTCGGAAGTGTGTAGGGGTGCGAAATGCTCCCATTTCAAAGCATCATTCGCCTGCTTCCAAAACTTGGGTGACCGAGAAGCGACTTGTGCGCATGCAAGTTCAGCGGCCATTAGCCAAGGATCGTGTTTTGTTCGTGGATGATTGGCGATTAACTTATGCGCCGCCACAGCATCATCTTGATGAACTAAAAATCTAGCTGTTGTGCGTAGCATCCACCGATGATTTGGGGCTAAGCCTAGCGCCGTTTTCATGCATCGAACCGCTTGCCTCTTGTCGCCTTCACTCGCATAGTGCCGTGCCATATCCGACCACAGTACGGGGTTGTCTGGCTTCAGTCGTAACAAATGGCGTGTCTGGGCAACTGTCATACTCCTGTCATTATTCGCAGCGTCAATTCCCACCACTAGGCTTACATCATTCTCTCGGATTGATTTGGCAAGACTAAGCAGTGAGGCCGGAACAATTTCCTGATTTTTCAATACAAATGAAATGGCAGGTTCTGCGCGATCATTTTGTCCAGTCAATCGCGAGATAGAAATCAACTCCGCAGCGGTCCCTATAGTTTTGAATTTTTCGAAGGCTTGTGATGATTCAGCGATTAGATTGCGGGAGTCAACCTTGACTTTGGCCTGCGGCTTCAATGAGTTGAACTCTGATTGCGATATCGCATCCTTCGAGCCTTTCCAGCGGGGCAAGATGCGTCGATCAGGTTTTCCTTGGCGAAGGCTCATTTTCGGGATTCGATTTCTGCCTGTTTTGCTAGCCTGTCAAATCTTGATACAAATGCCTCTATTCCTAGAGGACTACCAACCCTCCGCCTGGCAGCTGGGTCTCCGCGTTTTGCGAAGTCTGGGTTGCATGCGTTCTCAATTATTGTCGTGATTTCAGCACGCGCCCAAGAGGGTAAGTCGTTCGCAATTTTGGAAAGAAAATCAGTGAATTCCGCTATTAAAAACGGGAGCGCCGCATGGTAATTGCATGAACCATTTCCGCCCCACCGCGCCGGCCTCACGTCTACTGGCAAAGAATTTAGATAGTGATCAGTTGGTGTAATGCCCGAAAAAAGGAAAGTCGCTAACGTCCCGAGGTGATAAAGGTCACATCCCTCCCGACGATCCTCCCAGCGTTCCGGTATGACGCCGAACATTTGCTCTGGTGGCGCATAGCTAGGATGCCCGGCAATCACAAAGTCGTCGTGGTCAATGTTCATCCCCCTTTGGGATGCCCGTCCAAGATCGCCAATCTTCGCTCCCTTGCGGTCAGTGTCAAAAACCAGCACATTTGACGGCTTTAAATCTTGATGTGCGATTCTCTGACCGTGAAGTTGCTGAATTCCGACAGCAACATCATGTAGTACGCGAAGACGCCACGCGTCATCTATTTTGTTCGATCGTGAAACAATCTTGCGTAAATCTCCATCTGCAAGCTCAAACATTATGTAGGGAACGCCGACCAATGTCCCGGTAGGTGCGCTCAACTCACCCTTGTCAATAATGCTCACCACCCTATCCAACTTTGCCTTGATGCAAACATCAAGTATTGAACATTCAAAGGTATGTCCGTCAGTAACCAACTTCAAACGATCCATAAGTGAAGTGCCAGTATTCAAAGTCAAAGCTCGCTGAACGTCAATTACTTTGACGAAGGCATTTTTTGTGACGCTCCGCCCACTGCTCTCTTTCTCTGTTTTTGTCGCTGTATATCCGATGGAAAAAAACGACCCCGTCAAATCCTTCGCGCCCATGGAACCCGGCTTTTGAAGTTTGTCCGTAATAACCCAGCCATTGGGGAATTCGTGCCCAATAAGATTCTCGGCAAAATTTGCGCCTGACAGGGGCGCTTCGGAAGCGAAAGGTTGGCTCATTTGTGAATCTCCGTTGACTTTTTTTACTGCTGTTTTACACATTGTGAACCAATGCGAGCCACGTTGGCTGCAAACCTTTTCCCCGATCAGGCTTCCTGGGACTTGACGACATTGAGTGTGTACGTCTCCGGAAGTTTGCCGATCTGGATCCAACGGTTCAACCGGAAGACGATTCAGCGCGTTACTGCAAGCTGCACCCAGTGCAAGCTGCGTTGAAATACCATTGGGCGATTGCTGTGAATGGAAACTGGCGCATGGTGTTCACCTTCGAGGGCAAAGACGCCGTGCTTGTTGATTACCTGGACTACCACTGAGGTCAACGATGACACGCATGTATAACCCGCCGCACCCTGGCGAAGTTCTCAGGGATTATTTGGGCGACACCACGGTGACGGAAGCGGCGATGAAGCTGGGCGTCAACCGGGTCACACTGTCGCGCGTCTTGTCAGGCGCGGCGGGTATTTCCGCCGACATGGCCTATCGCCTGGCTGCTGCGTTGGGCACCAGTCCGGAGCTGTGGGCGGGCATGCAGTTGCAGTATGACTTGTACCAGGCTGGCAAGTTGCCACGGCCTCGCATCGAGCGGCTGGCGGCATAACCAGCGCAACCATGTTTGACAACCTCCCCCAATTCCTCCTCCACGGGGCCATCACCGCCCTGTCCCTCTGGGTCGCCAGCCATGTGTTTCAGGGCATCAAATTCGCCAGCACGGGCGCGCTGGTCATCTCGGCGCTGCTGCTGGGGTTTGCCAACGCCATCGTCAAACCCTTGCTGATCGTCTTGACCTTGCCGCTCACCTTCATTACCTTCGGGCTATTCCTGCTTGTGATCAACGCGCTGATGATTCAACTGGTGGCCTGGCTGGTCAAGGGCTTCAAGCTGTCGGGTTTCTGGACGGCGTTTTTTTCCAGCATCTTCATCAGCGTGCTGAGTTTTGCGATCGGCGCGTTTCTGCCGAGCAGCCACCCGGCGCAAGACATCCAGATGCCGCGCAGCGGGGTTTGGCTTTAACTTGGGCGCGTAGATCCCGGTCTGCAACGGCTTTTTGCTAGGCGTCGGTGGGTTTGTCGGTGGCGGGCACCTAACCTGGCGCCAAGCAGGGCCTGCTGGTGATTCCAGGAAGCTTGGCGAACGCACCGACACCCAGCATTTGACGGCCTGTGAGGTTTGCGTTAGATTGGCCGCCGACGAACACGTCGTTAGAAATTCTTAACGGCTCTGCAAAGGGCGGAGTAAATCTATGAACATGCCGCTTGGAGTCTTTGTCTTTTTCACAGCCCTGGTGGTCTGGTTTGGTTTGCTGGTCATGGGGTTCAGGCGGCGCAGCTTTGGCCCCTTCGTCGTGTTTGGCATCGTGTTTTTGGTGTTGATGAACGTTCGCTATTTGATTGAAGGCGCGCCAGCTGCCATCGCCTTTTTCATTGGTATTTACGATGTGCTGGACAACTTTGGCCTGCGCGCGGGCGAAGGCGCAGCGGCCCTGGCAGCCTGCCCGAACAACGCTTGCACGGTTTGGGGCAACACCTACCTTAACCATCCGTCTTGGGGTACCGCTTTTCATGCACGCTTTTTGACGGGCACAGAATTTCGCAGCAATTTGCTTTACGCGCATTTGTCGCTCAATTCCATCGTCTTCGTGCTGATGCATGTGCAACTGTGGCGCACGGGTGCAGGCAGCTTTGCGGCGCGGCACAAGCTAATTGGCCGCATTTCATTTGTGTGCTTGACCCTGGGTACCGCTAGCGCCTTGTGGCTGGCTGGGTCGCATGGTTCGGTCAGCGAATACGGTGGCAACTTGTCGATGTACGGCTTTTGGTCGATGTCGCTCTTCGTCTACGGGTGCGCGGTCATGGGCGTGCTGGCAATTCGCCGTGGCGACAAAGCAGCCCACCGCATTTGGATGATTCGCTTTGCAGGCTCCATGTGGG
>JANOXL010000126.1:0-3908 GCA_031418395.1 Rhodoferax sp.
CCCAGGTGGGGTCTTGTTTGGCATCGTCGCTCATGGCACCGGTGGCGGCTAGCACTTCGCGCCAATTGGCTTTGCGCAGCGCAGCGCGCACTTTCCAGCCCAGTTGCTCGTCGTTCAGGTCTTTGTTGTTGGCCTTGGCGAAGTGTTCCATGGCGTCGTTGGAGAGCCGCTGTGCAGACGCCTTGCCTACCGCGCCCCAAGCCCAGGCGCGTTGCTCGGGCGAGAGATGCACGCTCCAGTGTTGCTCCAGTATCGTCGCGGTCGCCTCAGGCTCGTTGCTGGCCATACGAATGATGGCCAGCACCACGAGCTCTTTGTTGACACGCGAGACAGCTACGGCGCGTTTGGACAAAAAGCGCGCCGGTGCGTCTTGAATCTCGCTGATGCTGGCGGCGCCTTCGCTTGAGACAATTTCAACCGCCGACCTCGCGGCGCGAGGCCGGTTGGCGTCCATCGCCAAGCGCGCCTTTCGCCAGATGTCGGCCTCATTGAGCTTGCGCGCTGCATAAAGCTTGCCCGCCAGGTAGGTGCAGCCGTCATCGGCGTCGCGCAGGCCGTACCACAGCGGTTTGAGCTGCTCGGCCATCTCGGCCGTGGCCAGTCCAGCCAGTGCGTTTTCGGTAGCCAGGGCGTAACAACGCAACTCCTTGTCGTCGCCCATGCGAAAGCGAGGGTATTCGGCGGCAAGGTTGGTCCAGTCACGGCGCAGGCCCAAAAGCTGCAGCCAGTCGTTGCGCAGGCGGTCTTCCTGGTAGCTGCCCGCATATTTGGTGAAGAACTCCTGCACCTCCTGGGGCGTGGCCGTCTCCAGGCGCAGTTTCAGGTCCCAAAAAGCCACCCAGGGTTCCAGCGCATGGCCTGCGACTTGGGGCAACAAAACGGCAACGCGCTTTTTGTCGCCTTTGCGAAAGGCTTGATGCGCCTCCAGAATCGCGTCATCGCCCTTGGATTGGGCCAGGGTGGGCGGCGCAAAGGCACTTGCCAGAATGGCGGCAAAGAAGCTGGCAAGCAGCGTCTTCAAGCCAGGCCAGTTGCGCCCATAGTTCAAACGAAGCTTCAATGTCAAAATATAAGGCAACTGCATGGGGAGAATTATGGACAAGTCAGGTGAGAAAGGCGAGGGAAGTAGCAAGAAAATTGGCGACGATGCCAAGACCTTGGCGAAAAAAGAAATTCGCAAACGTCTGATTGCTGAACGTTTGAGCCTGCCAGATCGCCTACAGCGCGCCGATGCTTTGCAGCAAATCATGCGAATTTGGCTTGTTGGGCGCAAAGATGTAGTGATTGGCGCGTATTGGCCGATCCACGGTGAGTTTGGTCCGTTGCCCGCCTTACACCGCTGGAAAGAGGACGGCGAGTTGCTTGACCAACCGGAGCCGCGTCGCATCGGCCTGCCCGTTGTCGATAAAGTGCATAAAACCCTGCAATTCCATGCTTGGTACCCCGGCTGCCCGATGCAGGAAGACGCCTTTGGCATCCCCAAACCGAAAGAGACCGAGGTGGTCGTGCCCACGCTGCTGTTTGTACCTTGTGTGGGCTACAGCATTGGCGGCTTCCGGCTCGGCTACGGGGGTGGTTTTTATGACCGCACACTGGCCCAGTTACGGCCCAAGCCCTTCACCGTGGGATTGGGTTACACCAACGGCTACACCGAAGAATTTGAGCCAGAGCCGCATGACCAGCCGCTGGATGCGATCTTGAACGACAACGGAGTGGTGTGGCCGGTTTAGGGGACTGTGGGTTTTTTGAAATCCTGAAATTTGTTAATTTTTAAAAAGCATTTGAATAATTATTAGACATTATTAGTTTTAATTTAATAGCTATTCTGTAAATAAATACGAGACCAAATATTAATAAAAATTATTAATTTGAATTTTGAAATATTTATTGACACTTTACAAAGCCCCTGACTGAGTACATACCATGACGCTTCTGGACTTGCTGGACCCGCTGCTGGACGCAAGCCAGAAAGGTTTCCCGCACCACAGCCCGCCACTCAAAAGGTCCCAAATCGGCCAGCAAGGCTGGAACGTGCTGCGCGGCGACCTGCCCATGCCCTTGGCCGTGGTTCGGCAAACCGCCTTGGCCCATAACCTGCACTGGATGCAGGACTTTGCCAAGAGCCAAGGCGTGGACATTGCGCCGCACGGCAAAACGACCCTGTCGCCCCAACTCTTTCAGCGCCAACTTGGCGCAGGCGCTTGGGGCATGACGGTGGCCAATGTGACGCAACTGCAAATCGCAGTGGCGTCTGGCGCAAAAAATTGTCTCATCGCCAACCAGGTCATTGCCGCTGTGGACTTGACGCAGATTGCAGCCTTGAAGCGCCAACACCCGGGTTTGCGCATTGTTTTCCTGGTCGATTCAGTAGCGCAGTTGGCCTTGATTGAGCGCTGGCGGGTTTCGAACGCCCTTTCTCCTGGCTTCGAGGTGTTGCTGGAACTGGGTGTTCAGGGTGGCCGCACGGGTTGCCGAAACCATGAAGACGCTCTGCACCTGGCCTATCGCCTTCACGCCAGCCCGGCGGTTCATCTCGTGGGCATCGAGTGTTATGAAGGTTTGGCCGCTACGGGACAGTCTGAAGCCGATGCGCCCTACGTGCAGGACTTGATGCGCCGACTCGAAGCGGTGGCGCTGGCTTGCGACGAAAAAGGGCTTTTTGAAGCAGACGAGGTGCTGGTCACGGCCGGCGGTTCGGCGGTTTTTGATCTGGTCGCCTCACATTTGAAGCCAAAGTTGCGAAAACCCGTGCGCGGCTTGTTGCGCTCAGGTTGTTACCTTACCCACGACCAGGGCAATTACAAACGAATGATGGGCGCGATGGCACGGCGCATGCGTTGTGGCGATGGCCTGCATGCCGCGCTGGAAGTCTGGGCCGCTGTGCAGTCTTTGCCCGAGCCGGGGCTGGCCATTTTGACGGCGGGTAAACGCGACATTTCTTATGACCAGGAAATGCCCTCTGTTTTACGCTTTTGCAGGCGGGACAGTCAAGACTTGCAGGCCGCCCCCGCCAGCTGGCGCGTGGCGGCCCTGAACGACCAACACGCCTACCTGCAGGGGTTGGCGTCGGACATCAGCCAGTTGCAGCTGGGCGATTTGATCTGCCTGGGCATCTCCCACCCGTGCACAACCTTTGACAAATGGCGCTGGATGCCTTTGGTCGATGAGTCTTACAACGTGGTGGACGCCATCGTCACGTGTTTCTGAGGAGGCTTGTCGCGTTGTAATTGCGGCGCATCGCAGTACGGCGCTCGGGAGGCGTCCTGGACTGACCGGGCCGTCAAGCGGGTAAACTCAAAGGTTTGGTTTGCCGTATTGCCCCCAGCCCGTTCGCCCTCCAGGCACAGGGGCTTGACAATTGCGCTGCAGGCCCCATTTCGTCTTGATTAACTAAGGGATTTCGCAACGCCGCCCACCTTGTTCCACGTCCGAATCATCCATGCAGGCCGGTGCGCCTCCCTTATGAATGATTTGACAATGGAGTGATGGGGTTGTCGGCCGCAGCGCGCGTTCATGGCTACCAACTTTCTGACCAAAATCTTCGGCAGTCGCAATGACCGCCTTCTCAAACAGTACCGGGGAGTCGTTACACGCATCAACGCTTTGGAAGCGGGGCTGGAGCAGCTTTCTGATGACGCCTTGAAAGCCAAAACCCAGGAATTCCGCGAGCGCGTGACCAAGGGTGAAACACTTGATGCGCTGCTGCCTGAAGCGTTTGCCGTGGTACGCGAGGGCTCCAAGCGCGTTATGAAGATGCGCCATTTCGACGTGCAGTTATTGGGCGGCATGTCTTTGCACAACGGCAAAATTTCCGAAATGGGCACCGGCGAGGGAAAAACCTTGACCGCGACATTGCCTGTTTACCTCAACGCACTGACCGGCAAGGGTGTCCACGTGGTGACGGTGAA
>JANOXL010000127.1:0-7281 GCA_031418395.1 Rhodoferax sp.
GAAAACGGAAAAATCCTCTACCCCGTCAAAGGCGCCACCCTGGTCGGCAGCGGCCCCGAGTGTCTGAAAAAAGTCAGCATGATCGGCAACGACATGGCGCTGGACAGCGGTGTGGGTACCTGCGGCAAAGAAGGCCAAAGCGTGCCCGTGGGCGTGGGCCAACCGACGCTGCGTATTGACGGGTTGACGGTGGGCGGCACGGCCTAAATCAAGCTGAGTCGACCTGATTGGATCTGAACCCAAGTTGGACCAGCTTGGGTTGAAAGTGGAGCTCAATGTGTTCAACTGAATTTTTCGTACCCATATTGGGTATGATTGGAGTCCAATTTGGCTCCCGAGCAAGAGCTTGATGGCTTATTGGCACTCGGGTCTCGTGATATGTGAATAGTTTGCTATATAATTAATAGCAACAGTTTCCCTGAGCATGATGTTGCGAGAGAAAATCCGGGGCGAAATCTGCGCCATCAACCCGCTGGACGCGCTTGAAACCCGGCACATCGACGACGCGCTGAAATGACTTGAATTCAGGGCGGCGCGACCACATTCGCCCCACGTTCAATCACCACCTCGGCATCGAGCAGACTTCGTGAGTGGTTTAAGTCGCTTTGGCTGATCAACACTGAAAGCCCGCTGCCGCGCAACTTGCCGACCACTTCGGAGAGGCGTTGTGAGAGCGCTGGAGCGACGCCTTCAAATGGCTCGTCCAGCAGCAGCAATTTCGTGCCAACCGACAACGCGCGCGCCAAGGCCACCATTTTTTGCTGCCCACCTGAGAGCAACATGGCGCGACGTTCCCGCATCTCCAGGAGTTCGGGCAAGACGCTGTAGACAAAATCCAGCCGCTCGCGCAGGGGTAGTGTTTTGGACACCCACAGCGGCAGGCAAATGTTTTCCTCCACTGTGAGTTCGGGCACCAGGCCGCGGTCTTCCGGCATGTAACCAATGCCCAGGGCGGCACGGGCGTGAGGCGGGGCGCTGGACAGATCTGTGTTGTCCAGCTTCAAGCTGCCTGACAACAGCGGCAAATGGCCCATGATGGTGCGCATCACAGTGGTTTTGCCAGCGCCGTTGCGGCCAATCAAGCCCACCATGGCACCGCCTTCGATGCGGACCGAGAAACCGCGCAGCACTTCGACATTCTGGATCGCCACTTTGGCGGATTGAAGCGTGATCATGCGTGGGCCTCCTTTGTCCCATGCGCTTGAGGGGCGTTACCCGTCACATAGCGCTGTACTTCGGGATCCGTCAACACGTTTTCTGCCATTCCGTCAGCTATCACTTTGCCGCTGTAGAAGGCGGCGACGCGGCTGGCGTAGCGGCGCACGATGTCCATGTCATGCTCGACAAAAATCACCGTCACCGGGGCACTGCCGCTGCTGCGTTCAATGGCCAGCATCACCGTGTCCATGCTGCTGAATTTTTCATCGGCGCTGACGCCACTGGTGGGTTCATCCAACAACAAAACACGGGGTTGGCCGGTTAGTGCCATGGCGATATCGAGCAATTTGCGCACGCCACCGGGCAACTCCAGCACTGGGCGGGCCGCGTATTGATCCAGGCCAAAACGCGAAAGCAAATCCATCGCATGGGCAACTGACTCGGCGTCCCGCGCGTTTTTGAAAAATTGGCTGTGGCCCAGGCCGCAATGCAAGGCGGTCAGCACGTTGTCCAGCACAGTCATTGGCAAACACAACTGTGGAATCTGGAACGAGCGGGCCACGCCCCGGCGGGTGATCTCGCGCGGCGTGCGTTGCGTGATGTCTTCGCCCGCCAGATAAATGTGGCCTTCGCTGGGTTTCAAATAACCGGTGATCATGTTGACAAAGGTTGTCTTGCCCGCGCCGTTGCTGCCGATCAGGCACAGGCGCTCGCCAGCGGCAACATCGATATTCACGTCGGCGGCGGCTACCACGGCACCAAAGCTGCGCTGCAGGCCACGGGCGGACAATACCGGTTGTGCGGTGTTGGGTTGTGGGGCGTTGGCGTTCTGGTTCATGGCTGATCTCCCGCTTTGCCATTGCGCCGGGGTTTGAAACGTTCAGCCAGCGAGCCCAGGCCTTCAGGGAGAAAACGAATCACCAAGAGCAGAAAGAGGCCCAAGGCAAATTGCCACGTGTTGGGAAAATAAGCGCTTGAAAACGAACGCACAAGTTCCAGCAAAAAGGAGCCCGCCAGAATGGCCACCACACTTTGGTGACCCGCCAAAATGGCCACAAATACGAACTCACCTGAGGTGGTCCAATAGCTGAAATTCGGGTCAATATGGCCCAAGGCCATCACACTGAGCGCGCCACCGACGCCACCCAAGCCGGCGGCAATCACATAGTTCCAGGCGACGATATTAGCCACTGACTGGCCCAGGTATTCCACACGTAGCTCGTTTTCACGCACAGCCATCGAGAGCAGGCCACGGTGTGAGTCGCAATAGACGCGCACCAACGCGGCCAATACGCACGAGAGTGTTGCCGTAACGCACCAAAGCAGCAACTGCACCTGCCCTTGAGGCGCCCGTTTGCCAAACAAGGTGGGCTGGGTCACATTGAAGCCATCGGATCCGCCAAGTGCGTTCGTCTTGACCAGAATGCCATACAGCACCATCGATAGTGCCAACGTCAACATGGCGAAAAAGATCCCGCGGTAACGTGCCAGCAGGGGTGCGAAGGGCGCAGCGATCAACAAGGCGCTGATGCCACCCAAAACGCTGAGTCCCAAGACATCCGTGAAGCCGAGCCGGTTGAATGCCAGCGCAGCGGCGTAACCACCGGCGGCAAACACCAAGCCCTGACCAAAGGGCACCACGCCACTGCGCATCATGACCAGGATGCCCAGCGACACCAGCCCGTTGGCCAGCGCGATGGTGCCGAGTGACATCAGCCATTTGGGTACAACAAAGCCGGCGATCAGCAGAGTCACCAGCGAGATCACCGTGATGCTGACCAGCCGTGCGGACGAGTAGCTCGACACAAAGGAGGATGAAGCCACCCCGGTAGCGATGGGCGTTTGCATGCCTTTCACCTTAAATTTTTCGCGCCTGGATGCGCTGGAACAGCCCCTCGGGCTTGAAAACCAAAATGGCGGCCATCACCACATAGATGCTGAACAATTCTGCTGGGGGCCAGATATGCACCGAGGCCGACCGCGCCAGTCCCACCACCAGCGCACCAATGGCCGCGCCTTCAATGCTGCCCAGGCCACCGATAATGACCACCGCGAAACTCACGATGATCACGCCCACACTCAAGCCGGGCTGCACAGAAATCATCGGTGCCGTTAAAGCCCCGCCCACAGCAGCAAAAAATACGCCAGTCATGAAGGCCAGGGTATAAATGCGCGAGACGTTCACGCCCATGCTGGCCGCCACCTCGGCACTGTGAATGACAGAGGTGACGATTTTGCCCTGGCGGGTACGGTTCAGCGCCCACCAGGTCACGACACCACACACGACCGCCATGCCGATGAGCATCAGGTCGTAACCCACATAGGTCAAGCCGCCGAGTTTCAGATTGCCAAACGCCTGGTAGGTATCCGACACGTAATACGGATTGACACCCCAGACCAGTTTGGTTATGTCTTCAAGCATTAAAAACAGAGCGTAGGTAACGAGCACCAGCAGTACCTCGTCGCGGCCATAGAACATTCGCAACAAGCCGCGCTCCACCAGTGGCGCCAGCAAAGCAGCCACACCGACCGCTGCCAGAAGCAAAGCCACCACACTCAAGGCGGGTGATACTTTCATTGACAGCAGCCAGGTCACCAGACTGGCGCCTGCATAGGCACCCACGGCATAAAAGCTGCCGTGGGCGATATTGAGGATCTTCAACACGCCAAACACCAGCGTCAGCCCCAAGGCAACGATAAACAGCCAAGAGGCGTAGGTGACGCCGTCGATCAGGATGGTGGCCAGCAGGTTCATTGCGAGGTTCTATCGTTTATGCAGTGCAGATGAGGTCAGCACTTCGCGCCAGGCATGCCGGCTTTGAGCCAATCTTCACTCTTCATGTTGGCTGGTGGGTTCACACACTCGGCGGGGAAACGCATGATGTCGTCCAGCACCACCATTTTCTTGGCAAGGTCCCAGCGGGTTTTGCCAATGGCGGTTTCTTGAATCGCTTGTTGTCCGTCGCCCAGCGCCATCGTGATGGTGCCAGCGGGCGAAGACCAACTGCTGCCTTTGAGTGCGGCGGCGAGTTGCTCAGGCGTGGGTTTTTTGCCGCCGTTGGCAGCCATAGCTTTTTCTGCGGCCAGCTTCAGGCCGAACAGTGCCTGCGCCATGCGGTACGGAGCCTGCACGGGGTAAACGTTGTTGGCCTTCTGATAGAGGTCAAACCACCAGTCGTTCAATGCCGATTTAGGCGACATCAGGCCGTAAGCGCCGCGGGCGCCCAAAATAACGCCATTGGGCATTTTTTCACCCAAGCCTGGCAAGACGTGGTCGGCTGCGGAGAACACGGTCGTGTGTTTCTGGAACAAACCACGTGCGCTGCCTTGCAGAATAAAGGCCTGCAAATCACCACCCCACAGGCTTGATTGCAAAAGGTCCACCGGTTTGTTCAGCAGTGCTGAAATCTCTGTGCCGTATTGTCCTGCGCCAAATTTGGGCAACAAATCTGCTTCCGACTTGACGCCTTTGTAAAGCTGTTCCATGGCCAGCGTGAAGTCTTTTTTGCTGTCCTGACCCCAGGCATAGTCCTGGTTGATCATGTTGAAGGTGTCAACTTTGATGTTTTTGGCTTTGAGGTAACGCGCGAGGGACACGTTGTCCATCGTAGCGTGGGCGGCCGTGCGGAAAACGTAGTTGTATTTGCCGTCCTCGAAAATGCGCGGCGTGCCGCAGTCATACAGAATCAGAAACTTCTTCATCTCTTCTGCCACGGGTGCAACCGCCAGGCAATCGCCCGAGCCCACATAACCGACGATCGCATCGACTTTCTCGCGGTCATACAGAGCCCGCATTTCCTGCACTTGTTTGGTGGCGCCGCCGTTTTCGTCGACATAAATGGGTTCAATCCGCATGCCGCCGAAACCGACCTTGTTGTAGGGCGCGGGGGCCTGGCCTTTGTTGAAGGCGTCCAGCAGCACTTTGGCGCCGTTGATCGCGGGCACGCCGAAACTCTCTGCGGCCTGGCCGGAGAGGAAACTGACGATGCCAACTTTGAAGGTTTCCTGTGCCAGCGCAGGCAGCGTGGCGAGCGATACGGCCGCTGCCAGGCAGGCCTTGCGCCAGCGATTGGCTCGAGGGACAGTTTGTAAATGGCGAGATGTCATAAAAAGTCTCCTTGGGGTTGAAATTGCGGCCGGATGCCGCTGTTGGCTTGAATCAAAAAAGGTGCGTTGAATTGGCGTTCAGGCTAATTCCATCGCTTGCAAAGGTGTGTTGATCGGCAGCCCCGCCAAGGCATAACCGCGCTGAAAATCGACCAGATGCTTGCGCATCCAGTCGTAGGCCAGTTCTGCCTTTCTGGAGGTAATTGCCTGGACGATTTGCCGGTGGGCTTCCAGGTTACGTTTTTCCAATTGGGGCAATTTTTGTTGCAGCCGGACAAGCGACGGCCGATACAGCAAGTTGATCGGCTCACGCGCCAGCATCAAGGCGCGGTTGCCTGAAATACGCGCTACCAGGGCGTGAAACTGGATGTCCAAATCGGTGTGAGACTGGATGGAGCCGCCGGCGTCAAAGTGGTCTTCCAGCGCGTTCAGGCTTTCTTGCAGTTCGGACAGGTCGCCACTGGAAGCCGCCAGCGCCGCCAGCCGCGCCGATTCGGGCTCCAGTACCAGTGCGACCTGCCACAACTCCTCAAACGTCACTTGGTGCAAGAGTAAGGAGCGCGCGGCGCGCGGTGCTGCGTCATACACGCCGGGCAGGGTGACATGCAGGCGTTTGGAGCCCTGACGTTCGACCAGGCCTTCTTGCTCCAGTTGACGGATGGCTTCACGCACGGTGGAGCGGTTCACGCCAAATTGATTGGCCAATTCCAACTCAGTGGGGAGTTGCACGCCAGGTTTGATTTCACCGCTAACAATGCGCTGCTCAATCGCCTCAGAGACGGCCTTATAAGCAGGCAGAACCTTGACCCGTTCAAAAAAGGGTGCCAAGGGTCTGTCGATGATGGCGTCGTCTTGCACGGGATTCAAAAAAGTCTGAGATGTAATAAAGTTTGTCCGACAACCCAACTGTCGCATGACAAAACAACACTTTGCACAAGGGTTTATACGGGGTGAATTAGGTTTTTGAGTGACGTCCAGATGATCGGCTGCTAGATTGGAGCGGTCTGGTCATTTCACCGGGCGCACTGTTGTGGCAATTTCAACGATAGAACCCAAGGAGCTTTCATGACAACAAGATCCACTTTTCGCCGTCTCGTGCTGGCGTCGGCCATCGGATTGTTTGGCAGCGGCGCTGCATTGGCCCAAAACGATTGGTGTAAATCCAAATGGGGCCCGAACGACGAAATCGGTGCCGCCAATTTGTTGACCCCGGCACTGGCGGCCGAAGCGGCCAAACTGGTGAAAACCGGTAAAACCTATGCTTTGGGTTTTGAGACCAATTCATCAACCCCGGCATTTGCCCCACGCACTTGGTCAGTCACCGTTGTGCAGCCCGGCCAAGTGGGGGGCACGAGTTTGGGCGGCACCAAAACTACCTACAACGACGACATTTACATGGGCTGGGTCGGCACCGGCTCACAGCTTGACGGCCTGGGCCATATCGGCATTGATAACGTCTATTACAACTGCAACAAAAACGCCGAGTTCGTGCAGGCCAATGGTTTGAAAAAGCTGGGGATTGAAAAAGTCCCGCCGTTTGTCACACGGGGCATTGTCTTGGACATGACCGAGCATTACAAAACCCCATTGTTGCCTGAGGGCACAGCGTTTAACCGCAAGGAAATTGACGAGCAGGCGGCGCGCCAAGGCATCACCATCAAGAAGGGCGACGTGGTGTTGTTCCATACCGGCTGGCAGGCGCTTGAGGGCAAAGACAACAAACGGTTCATCTCCGCCGAGCCTGGTTTGGGCAAAGACGGGGCGCTGTATTTAGCCTCCAAAGAGGTGATCGCTGTGGGCGCCGACAACTGGGGCTTGGAAGCCGTGCCGTTTGAAAAAGACGTGGGTGTCTTTGAGGTGCATCAAATTTTGCTGGCCAAGAACGGCATCTATATCCTGGAGAACATGAACACTGGTATTTTGGTGAAAGACAAAGCCTGGGAATTCATGTTTGTGCTGGGGCAGTCGCGCATCACCGGCGGTGTGCAGGCGATTGTCAATCCGGTGGCGATCCGC
>JANOXL010000128.1:0-6812 GCA_031418395.1 Rhodoferax sp.
GGTGACATGGCGCAGGTTTGCCTCTGCCCTGATGCTGACCGCATTTACACCCCCCGCGCGGACGAGCGCGCCATGCTGCTGGGCCGCTACGAGCGTTTTCGCAAGTTGTATCCGGAAAACGCGGCCTGAGTAGGAAATTAACAACCATGTTAACAAAGTATCGACTGGCTAAAATATCTTGTTTAAAGGCAATCTTAAATATTATGTTGATATTAATTTAATCATATGACAACCTATTTTAATAGCATAAAACCCATTAAATTCGAGACCAAGGATGCAAAAAATCCGTTGTCATTTAAATGGTATGATAAAAATCAGATCGTGTTGGGCAAAAGCATGCAGGATCAGCTGCGTTTCGCCGTCTGTTATTGGCACAGTTTCAGCTGGAACGGGTTCGATCCGTTTGGTTATGACGGCAGCTTCGAGCGCCCTTGGCATGCCCCCGCTTTGGCCGCCACTCCCATGGCAGCCGCCCAACAAAAAGCCGACGCCGCCTTCGAGTTCTTCAGCAAACTCGGTGCGCCGTATTACTGCTTCCATGACCGAGACGTCGCCCCCGAAGGCGCAACACCCCGCGAGAGCGTGAACAACCTGCGTCAGATGGTCGACGTGTTGGCCAAAAAGCAGCAAGACAGCGGCATCCAGCTCTTGTGGGGCACCGCCAACCTGTTCAGCCACCGGCGCTTCATGAGCGGCGCGGCGACCAACCCCGACCCGGAAATCTTCGCCCTGGCCGCCTTGCAAGTCAAAGAGGCGATGGATGCCACGCTCAAACTCGGCGGTGCGAATTACGTGCTCTGGGGTGGCCGCGAGGGTTATGAAACCCTGCTGAACACCCGCGTCGGCCAGGAGCTGGACCAACTCGGCCGCTTTATGAACATGGTCGTGGAGCACAAACACAAAATCGGCTTCAAAGGCACGATCTTGATCGAACCCAAGCCGCGCGAACCGACCAAACACCAGTACGACTATGACGTGGCCACGGTCTACGGCTTCTTGAGCCGTTACGGGCTGGAGAAAGAGGTCAAAGTCAACATCGAAGGCAACCATGCCACGCTGGCCGGCCACAGCTTCGAGCATGAAATCGCCACCGCGCTGGACCTCGGCCTCTTCGGCTCCATCGACATGAACCGTGGCGACATGCAGTGCCAGTGGGACACCGATCAGTTCCCCAACAGCATCCCCGAGACCGCGCTGGCGATGTACCTGATCCTGCAAGGCGGCGGTTTCAAAGACGGGGGCATCAATTTCGATGCCAAAGTGCGCCGCCAATCCATCGAGCCCGACGACATGTTCATCGGTCACATCGGCGCGATGGACGTGTGTGCCCGCGCGCTGCTGATCGCCGAGAAGATGATCAACGATGGCCGTGTGGCGAACTTGGTGGCCGAGCGGTACGCCGGGTGGCAGGGTGACCTGGGTCGCCAGATCATGGGTTCATCGTCATCACTCGAAAGCCTGGCGGCGCGTGCGCTGGAGCGTAATGTGGATACCAGGCCCGTCTCCGGGCGGCAGGAGTTGCTGGAGAATTTGTTGAACGAAGCGATTTGATGGGTCACGGTTTTTTGGGGCCGCGTCGTTATGATGCAAACCATTGCACCCTGTGACCCCTATGAAATCCGGCAACTTTGGCGCGGCAGATTTTTTCACCCAGGCCTTTTCCGTTCTGGCCAAAACCTCGCGCCCCACACTGTGACAACGCCATGACAACACCATGACAGCACCATGACAACGCAGCTTCGCGACGAGATCTGCCGGGTCGGCGAATCGCTGTTCGCTCGCGGTTATGTGCATGCTACGGCAGGCAACATCAGCGTGCGAACCGACACCGGCTTTTTGATCACTCCCACCGACGCGTGTTTGGGGCGGCTCGATCCGTCGCGTCTGGCCGAAGTTGACGGCAATGGGCAGCAGATCAGCGGAGACCGGGCCTCCAAAACGCTTGCCTTGCATCGCCAGATTTATGCGGCCGACCCCGACGCCCATTGCATCATCCATACGCACAGTACCCACCTGGTGGCACTGACGCTGGCTGGCGTGTGGGCCGAAGATGACATCTTGCCGCCCATCACGCCCTATTTCGTGATGAAGGTGGGGCATGTGCCGCTGATACCGTACCACCGACCGGGCGACCCCGCAGTGGGTCCGCTGGTGGCAGAACGCATCCGCGCCATGCGGGCCGCCGCAACGCCGATCCGGGCCGTCATGCTGGAGCGCCTGGGCCCCAATGTCTGGCACCGATCTCCGTACGAGGCCAGTGCTGTGCTGGAGGAGCTTGAAGAGACCGCCCGCCTATGGATGTTGACGCGACCCGAACCATTGAGTGCAGGGCAACTGGCCCAGTTGCGGGAACATTTCGGCGCACCTTGGTAGTGGCCAATTCATGACCCGCGTTTAGGACCTTGCGCTAAACGCCCCCACCCACCCGCGGGCCTGATCCCAAAAAACCGTAAAATCGAGCCATCCAAGGAGCGTTGCAGCGGGTTGTAAACCACCCCGCCAGGCTTGGAACAAGTTCTTAAACAACTTCAACGGCGCTCACCTGAACTGTTCCCCAGGTGAGATTCATGCCAAACGCTGCACAAAACACATCCGACCAAAACCAGCAAGACGCGCAGAGCAGCGTTGCACCCATGCGCCTGTCGGGCCTGGAGCCGGTGCAGATCGACGCGAAATCGCTGTTCGTCAACATCGGCGAACGCACCAACGTCACCGGCTCCAAAGCCTTCGCCAAGATGATCCTGAACGGCGAGTTCGACACGGCGCTGAGCGTGGCGCGCCAGCAGGTTGAAAACGGCGCGCAGGTGATCGACATCAACATGGACGAAGCCATGCTGGACAGCAAGGCCGCGATGGTGCGCTTCTTGAACCTGATCGCCTCCGAGCCCGACATCTCCCGCGTGCCGATCATGGTCGACAGCTCCAAGTGGGAGGTGATCGAAGCCGGGCTGCGCTGCATTCAGGGCAAGGGCATCGTCAATTCCATCTCGATGAAAGAAGGCGTTGAGCAGTTCAAACACCAGGCCAAACTCGTGCGGCGCTACGGCGCGGCGGCCGTGGTGATGGCGTTTGACGAAAAAGGCCAGGCCGACACTTACGCCCGCAAGACCGAGATTTGCGAGCGCGCTTACCGCATCCTGGTCGATGAGGTGGGTTTCCCGCCCGAAGACATCATTTTTGACCCCAACATTTTTGCCGTGGCTACCGGCATTGAAGAACACAACAACTATGCGGTCGACTTCATCGAAGCGACACGCTGGATCAAGGCCAACTTACCCGGCGCCAAAGTGTCAGGCGGCGTGAGCAACGTGAGCTTTTCATTCCGTGGCAACGACCCGGTGCGCGAGGCCATTCACACCGTGTTTTTGTACCACGCGATCAAAGCCGGTATGGACATGGGCATCGTCAACGCGGGCATGGTCGGCGTCTATGACGACGTCGAGCCAGTCTTGCGCGAACGCGTGGAAGACGTGGTTTTGAACCGCCGCGCCGACGCCGGTGAACGTTTGGTCGAGATTGCCGACAGTGCCAAATCCGGCGCCAAAGACGAGAGCAAAAAGAACGACTGGCGCGGCAACGCCGACAAGCCAGTCACCGTGGAGCAGCGTCTGGCCCACGCCATGGTGCATGGCATCACCGACTTCATCGTTGAAGACACCGAAGAGGCCTACCAGGCTTTGTTGAAACAGGGTGGCCGCCCGCTGCATGTGATCGAAGGGCCGCTGATGGCGGGCATGAGCGTCGTGGGGGATTTGTTCGGCCAGGGCAAGATGTTCCTGCCGCAGGTGGTCAAGTCGGCCCGCGTAATGAAGTCCGCTGTCGCGCATTTGATTCCGTACATTGAAGAAGAAAAGAAACAGGACGAAGCGGCGGGCCGCGACGTGCGAACCAAGGGCAAGATCATCATCGCCACCGTGAAGGGCGACGTGCACGACATTGGCAAAAACATCGTCACCGTGGTGTTGCAATGCAATAACTTCGAGGTGATCAACATGGGCGTGATGGTGCCTTGCCACGAAATCCTGGCGCGGGCCAAAGTGGAGGGCGCGGACATCGTCGGATTGAGCGGGCTGATCACGCCAAGCCTGGAAGAAATGCAGTACGTCGCGGGCGAGATGCAGAAAGACGAGCATTTCCGTATCCGCAAAATCCCCTTGATGATCGGCGGCGCCACGACCAGCCGCGTCCACACAGCGGTGAAGATCGCGCCGCATTACGAAGGCCCGGTGGTTTACGTCCCCGACGCCTCGCGCAGTGTGGGTGTGGCGCAATCCCTGCTCTCGGACCAGGCGACCAAATACGTGGCCGAGTTGAACGCCGACTACGACCGTGTGCGCCTGCAACACGCCAACAAAAAAATCACGCCCATGTGGCCGCTGGCCAAGGCGCGGGCCAACAAGACGCCCATCGATTGGTCAAAACACCAACCCATCAAGCCGAAGTTCATAGGCCGCCGCGTCTTCAAAAACTTCGACCTGGCCGAGCTTGCCAAATACATCGACTGGGGCCCCTTCTTCCAGACCTGGGACTTGGCCGGGCCCTTCCCGGCGATCCTGAAAGACGAGGTGGTGGGCACCGAGGCCGTGCGCGTCTACGCCGACGGCCAACGTATGCTCAAGCGTCTGATCGAAGGCCGCTGGCTCACGGCCAATGGCGTGATCGGCCTGTACCCCGCCAACAGCGTGAATGACGACGACATCGAGTTGTACACCGACGAGTCGCGTACCGAAGTGGCGCTGACGTGGCATGGCCTGCGCCAGCAAACCGAGAAGCAGATGATTGACGGCATCATGCGCCCCAGTCGCTGCTTGGCGGATTTTGTGGCGCCAAGAGCTGCGCCTGAGACTGCTATTAATTCGGGAGCTAATACTCCTAATAATACGAGACCTAACGGCCAAATTGGCCTACCTGCGCAAGCCCGGCAGGATTACGTCGGCGTTTTCGCCGTCACCGCTGGCATTGGCGCTGAGAAGAAGGAAAAATACTTTCAGGACGACCTCGACGATTACTCCAGCATCATGCTCAAAGCCCTGGCCGACCGCCTGGCCGAAGCCTTCGCCGAATGCCTGCACCACCGCGTGCGCACCGATTTATGGGGCTATGCACCACAGGAAGCGCTCACTAACGTGGAAATGATCGCCGAAAAATACCAAGGCATTCGCCCCGCACCCGGTTACCCCGCCTGCCCGGACCACAGCGTCAAAAAAGACATATTCGCACTCCTGCAATGTGAAGAAATCGGCATGTCGCTCACCGAGAGCCTGGCCATGATGCCCGCAGCCAGCGTGAGCGGCTTCTACCTCGGCCACCCGGATGCGGTGTATTTCAACGTCGGGAAAATCGGAGACGATCAGCTGGCGGATTTGGCCAAACGGCGTGGCGTGGCAGAGTCGGAGTTGCAGCGGCTTCTGGCGCCGAACTTGTCGTAACCGGCTGAGGTTTTACGTTTGTCGAAGGGATCACGCTAGGCTCGTCGCGCGTGGGCGGGATCAGGCCGACGGGGCGCTCGGCTACGCGGCTGTCCCCCGCCGCGAGTAACAAACGCCCAAGTAGTAAAAGCCCGGCGCGCGTCTCCTCCTTGATGCCGCTACGCCGAACGCCCCATCGACCTGATCCGGGTGGAGGTAATGGTGAACCACCCTTGTCGCCAAGCCATAAGCGCACGGAGCAGATTCGTCGTGAATGCAACTGAATCCATTCACCCCACTGTCCCAAGCGTCTTCGAAGGTCACGCTATAGTGCAAATAACGAATTTGCTCTCGCAACTGATCCAGCAGCCGCGTTGACTTCAAAACAGGCGTACTGGTTTTTCTGGAACTGTTATGACTGTTTATTTATACAGTATACCAGTCGAAACCTATACTGCAAGCAGTTTTCCGCGATTTTTCATTGCCGATGTTATGGAGACAAAGGCCAAGTTATGGAGACAGAAACCTGTCTCCATATATTAAGTTAGGGCTTATCTCGTGTTTAATGAATTTTCCGCAGCCGTAGCCAGCGCAAAAATCGCCCTTGATATTGCGAAGGCTGCGCACGGCCTTTCCAATTACAACGAGCTTGTTTCCGCAGTTTCTGAGGTGAATACCAAGCTCATGCAAGCTACAGTTGTTGCGCTTGCCAGTCTTGAGAAACAGACGACGCTCACCAGCGAGATAGCCGAGCTTAAAGAAAAAATGCGAAATATTGAAGATTGGGAAAGTCAACTCCAGCGCTACAGTCTTCAAACGTTCCCGACTGGTGCGCTTGCTTATGGATTGAAGCCAGATATGAGCAATGGTCAACCGGCGCACTATATTTGTACAACCTGCGTAGATCAAAAAAAGAAAACCACTTTGCAGCCAAAGGGACGCTCTCTTTATTGTCCCGTCTGCAATAAAAACATATCTATGCAAGACCCACCTCCTTACAACTTTGCGCCAAGCGGAGGCAATAGCCCATGGTGATAATCTGCCCTAACATTTTGGTCATGGCGGACGGCTTCACCGCCGCATACCGCGAACGTTGGACACCGCGAGAGACCGCGGATCAAAGCAACCCTCAAGGGCGATAACGTATGAAAGCAATTGTGTATGAAAGATATGGACCGCCCGAGGTTCTTCAATTGAAGGAGGTCGAAAAGCCCACGCCCAAGGACAATGAAGTTCTAATAAAAACACAGGCGACAACGGTAACATCCGGGGACTGGAGGGTGCGAAGTCTCAATGTGCCTGTCGGCTTCGCGCTCATCATGCGTTTGGTATTTGGAGTCTCAAAACCAAAGCAACCCATATTAGGGACAGAGCTGGCCGGGGTAGTTGAATCGGTCGGCAAAG
>JANOXL010000129.1:0-8674 GCA_031418395.1 Rhodoferax sp.
CGGCCTGATCGTTTGCGCGGCATTTTGACGGAGCTGATTGCGGGTCTGGATTGGAGTGCCGAGGCCGCGCCGCGAGCCAGTTTGGCTGATCTTGACCCTGTTGCAATCGCCAAAGCGCGCGAGAAATACGCCGCCAAGCACCAGCAAGAGCGCTGGGCGGCGGAAATTGCTGGCTGGAGCACTGAGGAGTTCTTAGATCGCGCGAAAATCACTTTGCACGGCCAGATCACTCGCACCGCATTGCTGCTGCTGGGCCTGCCGCAGAGCGTAGGCCTGCTGCCCAACAGCACGGCAGAGATTACCTGGAAAGTGCCGGAGGAGCGTGTTGCCAAACACTTTGGCCCACCGTTTTTGCTGACTACGACCGAGGTGGGGCAGCACATCCGCAACCCCAATATCAAGCTCTTCCCGGCCACGGAGCTGCTGGCCGTTGAGCTGCCCCGTTACGACATCAAGGTCATCCTTGAAGGGCTTCACAACTGCCTGGCGCATCAGGACTATGAGCAAGCGGGCCGCGTGGTGGTGCTGGAGACGATGGGGCGTCTGCGCTTGACTAACCTGGGCGGTTTTGTCGATGGCAAGCCCGAGGACTATTACACCGGCGAGCGCACGCCCAGCGTGTACCGCAACCCATGGCTGGCGGTGGCCATGAACAACATCGGCATGATCGACAAGGGTGGCTATGGTATTCGCGACATGGTGGCCAGCCAACGCAAGCGCTATTTGCCGCTGCCCGATTACGAGGGATCAACGCCCATTGAAACGTCCTTCAACATCTACGGCCAGCAGATCGACGAGAACTACAGCCGGATGCTGATGGAACGTTCGGATTTGCCGCTAGAGCAGGTGATTTGGCTGGATAGGGTGCAGAAGAAGCATCGCATTTCGGATGTGCACGCTGCTGTTTTGCGCAAAGCCAAGCTGGTCGAGGGACGCAAGCCGAATTTTTTTGTGTCGGCCACGGTGGCAAAAATCACTAACACTCAAAATCAATATGTTTTGAACAAGGCCTTTGACGATGAGCATTACAAGCGAGTCATTCTGAATCGCCTCAAGCTCGGCCCCACAACAGGTGACCAGTTGCGTCAACTCGTCATTGACAAACTTCCTGCCGTGTTGTCGGAGAAAGAAAAAGAGACCAAAGTGAAAAACCTGAGAACAGCCCTGCGGTTACGCGGGCTTGAAGGAGTGTTCATTGAGGTAGCGCCATCAGGCCCTGCCCGCGGTGCCGGTGCCATTTGGCGCTTAAAGGCTTAGAAATTGTTTAAAGAGGGCTTTAACTTTACGCCTGTAAACAATTTTTTTAATCAATTTCCAAAAAAAACCAATTAATTCAACCACTTAGAATTGTTTAACTCGCGCTAGCTGTAGCACATTCAACCCATTCAAAACACCCAAAATCGCAAAATCCCCACCTCGACCACGACATTTTGGCTCCAATTGCCTGGTGTGGGACGATCAAGGTGGGGACGGTTCGATTTTAAGCGATACGCATGACCACCCTCACCCTCAAGTCCTACCAGCAAGCCGCGCTTGACGCGCTAAGGCAGTTCGCCCGCGCCGCCCAGCTCAAAGGCCCGGCACTGGCGTTTGGCGAGATGGCGGGGCGGCCGTACAACCCCGATCCGTTTGGCGCGGTGCCCTGCATTTGCCTGCGCATCCCTACGGGTGGCGGCAAAACGCTGATGGCGGCGCATGCGGTGAACGTGTTGGCGCAAGAGTGGCGCGCCACCGACGCGCCGGTGGCGGTGTGGCTGGTGCCCAGCGACACGATTCGCAGCCAGACGTTGAAGGCACTGCAAACCAGCGGCCACCCCTACCGTGAGGCACTGGAGGCGAGCTACGGCGCGGGTGTGCGCGTCTGCGTGCTGGAAGACCTGGCCAATATCGCCCCGCCCGACTGGGGCCAACGCGCCGTGGTGGTGGTGGCCACCATCCAGAGTTTTCGCATTGACGACACCGACAAGCGCAACGTCTACAGCTTTTCAGAAAGTTTTGAGCGGCATTTCAAGGGCTGCGACGAACAGCGCTTGCGGGCGCTGTGCGATTTGCCGGATTCGCTGGTTTCGGCAGAAGAAGCGGCTACTGACAGCACTGGCGTTTTGAAGGGTTTTGTCGGCCAGCCGCGCTGGAGCCTGGCCAACTGGCTGGCGCTGCACGAGCCGCTCTTGATTGTGGACGAGGCGCACAACACCAAGACTGATAAGAGCTTCACCGCACTCAAGCGCCTGAACCCCAGCGCCATTTTGGAGTTGACGGCCACGCCCATCCCGCAGAAAAGCAATGTGCTGTACCACGTGAGCGCGCAGGAGCTGGCGGCGGAAAGCATGATCAAACTGCCCATCGCGCTGGCCGAGCACCCCCAGGGCTGGCAGCAGGCGGTGTTTTCCGCCGTGCAGAACCGGCTTGGTTTGGAAGCCGAAGCGCTGAAAGACGAAGCAGCGGGCAACGGTTATGTGCGCCCCATCGTGCTTTTTCAGGCGCAAAACGAGAATGACGAGGTGCCGCCCGCTGCGCTGCGTAAACACCTGCAAGACGAACTGCATATTCCGCCGGAGCAGATCAAAGTGGCCACCGGCGACACGCGGGAGCTGGAGGGGCTGGATTTGGCCACGCGCGACTGCCCGGTGCGTTTTGTCATCACCGTGCAGGCGCTGCGTGAGGGCTGGGACTGCCCGTTTGCCTATGTGTTGTGGTCATTGCAAAAACTTTCCAGCGCAACAGCCGTGGAACAGTTGCTGGGCCGCGTGTTGCGCATGCCCTACGCCAGCCGGCGCGGACGCGAAGCGCTCAACCGGGCCTATGCACATGTGTGTGAGGCGAAGTTTTCCACCGCCGCCCACGAATTGGCCGACCGATTGATCAACAACATGGGTTTTGAGGCACTGGATGTCGCCTCGATGGTGGTGCAGCAGTCCTGCTTGCCGTTATTTGATGGTTTGGAGGGAGATAAAGGGAAAAATGAGGCCCTGGATCTCGCAAACATTGCACAAATAGCTACTGTATTTATAGCTAATGAGGTGCCGCCAGAACTTCAAAATGCGCCTGGCGTGCGCCTGGTGGAGGTGGGCGGTACGCCGTCTTTGGAACTGACTGGCTACATTAACTCCGAGATCGAGGCGCACCTCGTGGCCCAAGTGCGCGGACCTAAAAAGCAGGAGCAGGTGCAAACCAAAGTGGCGCAGCACAACGCGCTGGTGGCCGCCCAGACTTCACCCGCCTCGCGGGGTGAACGTTTTGCACCCATTCCCACACTGGGCTACCGCAGCACGCCACAGGGTCAACTCTGGCCGCTGGAGCGAGAAGCCGTGCTGGAAGCGGTCGAGTTGGATTTGCTCACGCCGCAAGCCATTGCCTTGCCAGGTTTTCAGGTGATAGAACAGTCCAATACCTTTGAGATTTACCTCAAGGATTCGAAAGTCAACCTGCGGGCGGCTGAGGCCAGCCAAATCGCTTTTGACTACGGTTCCAGCACCATCACCGCAGATGACCTGGTGCGCTGGCTGGATCAATCGCTCTTCCAAAAACTGCCCGAGCTGACGCAGGGACAACGAACCAGCTATTTCGCCGCTGTTGTCAGCCACCTCATGCACGAAAAGGGCATACCGCTGGTGACGCTGGCCAAAGTTCGCTTCCGGCTGGCGCAAGACATCGAGTCGAAGGTGGCAGATCTAAAAGACTCCGCCGCCAAAGCGCATTTTCGGCAACTGGTGCTGGAAGAAGCTTGGGATATTGAACCGGACTGGTCGCGGCCCTTGGTTTTTGAGGCCAACCGCTACCCTGTGCCCGCCGGGTCGCGTTACAGCGGGCGTTACCAGTTCAATAAGCACTTTTATCCGGTGCAGGCGGATTTGAAAGACGGTGGCGAGGAGTTTTTCTGCGCCCAGTTGCTTGATAACCATGCCAAAGTCAAGCATTGGGTGCGCAACCTGACGACGGCGCCTTGCGGATTTGGCCTAGCGACATCAAAAGGCCGGTTTTACCCTGACTTTGTCGGCGAACTGCTCGACGGGCGCATAGCTGTAGTGGAGTACAAAGGCGCGCATTTGTTGAACGACCCTTATGAAATTGAAAAACGGCAGATTGGCGAGCTTTGGGCGCGCAACAGCAAGGGCCGCTGCCTGTTTGGCCAAATCACCAAAGAGCGCGCGGGGGTTGGCACGGCGGGCCAACTGGACGCGTTGTTGGCGTGACGATTGAAGTTCGTCATCTCGGCTTGGTGGACTACTTGCCCACCTACCATGCGATGCAAGACTTTACGAGCCAAAGAGCGCTTCAAGTCTCGAAGACTGAGCCTGATAAGCTATGGATATGTGAGCATTCTGCCGTTTTCACCCAGGGGCTGGCAGGCAAAACGGAGCACGTTTTGAACCCTGGGAACATCCCGATCATTCAAACCAACCGGGGCGGGCAAGTCACGTTTCATGGGCCGGGCCAGGTCGTCGCTTACCCGTTGATTGACTTGAAACGGGCCGGTTATTTCGTCAAAGAATATGTCTACAAACTTGAAGAGGCCGTGATTCGCACTTTGGCGCATTTCGGTGTTACCGGCCACCGCGTTAAAGGCGCGCCGGGCATTTACGTGCGTGTTGCCGATCCGTTCTCGCACACAACACTCGATAAAAGCCTCGATATTCCGCATCGTGATAATTGGAATCTGACCCCAATTAATTTTGCTGCCTTGGGCGTCGCCAAAATCGCTGCGCTGGGCATCAAAGTCAGCCGCCATTTCACCTACCACGGGGTAGCGCTGAACGTGGCCATGGATCTTGAGCCGTTCTCACGCATCAACCCGTGCGGGTACGCAGGGCTACAAACCGTGGATCTTTCTACAATCGGGGTTTCGGTTTCAACGACCGAGGTGGCAGACGTCTTCGCCCGCAAGCTGGTAGCCTACCTGTCACCTTGAAACCCCAACGGCGACGCATTCATAAGGCATTCATGATTTCCGCAGACACCGTTCGCGACCCGCAAAGCAGCGAAACCTACAACCCCAGCGCCAAGCAAAAAGCCGGTGCCAAGTTGTCGCGCATCCCCGTCAAGGTGGTGCAGGGCGAGGTTTTAAAGAAGCCCGACTGGATTCGCGTCAAGGCCGGTAGCCCCAGCACGCGTTTTTATGAGATCAAAGACATTTTGAGGGCCAACAAACTCGTCACAGTATGTGAAGAAGCGAGCTGCCCCAATATCGGCGAGTGTTTTGGCAAAGGCACAGCGACCTTCATGATCATGTGCGACAAGTGCACGCGGCGCTGCCCGTTTTGTGACGTGGGCCATGGACGCCCCGACCCGCTGGACGCCAATGAACCGGAGAATCTGGCCAAAACAATTGCGCAATTGAAGCTCCAATATGTCGTGATCACAAGTGTCGACCGCGACGATTTGCGGGACGGCGGAGCGCAGCATTTTGTTGACTGCATCAGCCGCATCCGGGCACTCTCGCCCGCTACGCAAATCGAAGTGCTGGTGCCCGATTTTCGGGGCCGCGACGACCGCGCGTTGGCGATTCTCACCGCCGCGCCGCCCGACGTGATGAACCACAACCTGGAAACCACGGCGCGCCTGTACAAAGAGGCTCGACCTGGCAGTGACTACGCTTTCAGCTTGAATCTGCTCAAGAAATTCAAGGCGCTGCACCTGGGCGTGCCGACCAAAAGCGGCATCATGGTGGGCTTGGGGGAAACCGACGACGAAGTGTTGCAGGTGATGAAGGACATGCGCGACCACGATATCGACATGTTGACGATTGGCCAGTACCTTGCGCCCTCCAGCGCGCATTTGACCGTGAAACGTTACGTCCACCCCGACACCTTCAAGATGTTTGAAACCCGCGCTTACGAAATGGGCTTCAAACACGCCGCTGTCGGGGCCATGGTGCGCTCCAGTTACCACGCCGATGAACAGGCGAACCGGGCAAGCCAGGCGCGCGTGGCTTCACAAAACCTGCCGACATGAGTCAAGGCCCACGGCCTGATGCCGCGGTCCGGGCAGTTCAAGCTTGGATCCTGCGCGTCGGATGACAGCAACCGGGTCGGCTTTGGCAGCTATTGCCTTGTGGGCCACGCTGTCGTCATTGGGCTTGCTGCTGCAACACGTGCCGCCGTTTTTGTTGACTGGCGTGGCTTTATTCGTCGGTAGCGCCCTCACCTGGCCCACCGTGATCCAAAACCGCCAGGCCTGGGCGGTTTCCAAACCGGTTTTGGCGTTGGGTGTCATCACGCTGTTTGGGTTTCACTTTCTACTGTTCATGGCGCTGCGGCTGGCACCCGCGGTCGAAGTCAATCTGGTCAACTATCTCTGGCCCTTGTTGATCGTAGTGTTGTCGCCTTTTTACCTGCCCGGCCAGCGCCTGCGCAGTATCCAGGTGCTGGCGGCAATCCTTGGTTTTGCCGGTGCTGCGCTGGCGATATGGGGCGCTGGCGGCGGTGCGGGTGGCGCTGGCAGTGCAGTCAGTGACGGTGGATCGGAATCACCGTCAATAGGGCACTGGCTGGGTTATGCGCTGGCGATCGGGTCGGCGTTTTTGTGGGCCAATTATTCCTTGCAGACCAAACGCCTCGCATTGGCGGGCCGGTCGTTTTCTGCTGCCGCCATCGGTTTGTTTGGCTTGATTTCAGGATTGTTGGCGCTGCTGTGCCATGTGCTGCTTGAACCCTCGGTGGCACTTTCATGGCGCGACGGTTTGTTGCTTTTGGTCATGGGTTTGGGACCGCTGGGCGGCGCATTTTTGCTGTGGGATCGGGCCTTGAAACTGGGCGACGCACGGCACATCGGCACCTTGAGCTACCTCACGCCGCTGGGCTCAACGGTATTGCTGCTTACCGTCACCGGACGCGGCCTGACCTGGAGCATTGCACTGGCCGCCGCGATGATTATTGGTGCGGCGTTGCTGGCCACAAAAAGCAGATGAGTAGCCGCCCGCGGCGTTGCAGGTGGGCAAGTCTTACATCAACTTCCAACAGGATACTGCATTGCCGCATAGCCTGCCCTGGCATCCACGGCTGTCAGAAAAACTCGGTCTATTTCGTTTGATTGAAGGCCACGGCAGCCATGAAGTGTGTTTCACCAACCCGCAGTTGCTGGCCCACAAAATCATCGAAGCCGGGCGGGATTGTGATTAGCTGCGACAATCATACCCATATTGAGTATGATTGATAGTCCCCGCTGAAAATTTGTAACAATCCGAGGTATTGGTCTCGTAGAATATAGATAGTTTGCTATATTAAATGTAGCTTCTAAGTTGACGTAGGGTGCGCAAGCTGCAATTTAAAAACCGGTTGTCGCTCCCCCACCAGCAGGCCACGTGCGTTGATGAGGCGGTGCGCGCGCCAGGGATTTAGGAGCTTGCGTTGTGCGCCATCCATCCAGCCGAGTTGTTCCAGTACGGCCACGGTGGCGGCGTAGAGCGCGGGTTTGTTGGCGTCGATGATCTTGATCGCAAAAGCTTCGCGCCGGCTCTTGCTGGCCACCACCTGTACGCCGTCTGCACCGACTTTTGTCACCCAATCGCCTCGGCCTGCTGTCATAAAAGCCAGATCACTGCGGCCCGTGCCCGAGACCAAATCAGGGTGCGCCGTCATGGCGTTTGAAAGCAGCTCGAAACTCGCGCCAAATTCGGCGTCTTGTGCGCCGCTGGCCAAACGGGCGTAAGCCTGCGCCAGACTCGCCAACGGCATCGCATAATTGGGTGCGGAGCAGCCGTCAATACCTGCTTTCATGGCGCTGGGGTCGAGACCAACCACACGCGCCACGTCCCGCCGAATCGCCTGCTGCAAGGGATGGGCGGGGTCCAGGTAGGTGTCCAAATCCCACCCTTGCTGCACGCAGTGGGCCACGAACCCGGCGTGTTTGCCGCTACAGTTGTTATGCCGCTCGTCGAAGACCAAGCCCTCAGGCGGTGCTTTGTCGAAATAAGAAAAAATGCCGGGCACGTGGCAGCCGCATTTCAAGACCTTGTAAGTCTGGCCTGCTTTGGCCAGCAGGTCAGTGACGCCATCGACGTGTTGCTGCTCACCGTTATGGCTCGCACACAAAAGCGCCACCTGACCGGTCGAGAGCCCAAATTTTTCGACACCGCCCGCTTCAACAAAAGGCAGCGCCTGCAAGGCCTTCAGCGTGGATCGGGTAAAGGTCAACCAATGCGGATCACCCGCGTGGGCCAGCAGGCGACCTTGTGCGTTGACAACCGCCACCGAGCCGAAATGCTGGCATTCCAGGGTGCCGCCACGGGTCAATTCAATCAGGAGTGCGTGGTTCATGCCCGCATTTTGATGCAAAGGCCAAGTTCCCACCTAACAACGCTGCCGCCCCAGTTGCCCCGCGCCTGTCCCGCGCCTGACCCCGTTGGCCCGACAAACACCGCGCCGTACCGCAAAATAGACCCATGACTGACACCACCCTTCGCTCCCCTTTGCAGGCCACCATCGTGCAGTGGCTGGTTCAACCCGGCGAGCATTTTGCCGCTGGTGATGTGATCGTGATTCTGGAAGCCATGAAGATGGAGCATGAGGTGCAGGCCAGTGCGTCGGGCCGCGTGACGGCCCATCAATTCAAAGTGGGTGATCTGGTGGACGAAGGCGAGTTGCTCCTGCTTTCGGAGCATTTTCCGCCTGTTACCAAAGACCAGAAGACCGATGGTGCTTCCATACTCATTACAAACCACAACCCGGCCACTACC
>JANOXL010000130.1:0-2450 GCA_031418395.1 Rhodoferax sp.
TGGAGGTGAACCCGAGTTTTGAAGCGCAGTCGGGTCTGCGCAACCCGGTGGGGCAGCGTGTGCTTGAACTGCTGCCAGGCGTTGAAGCGCAGTGGCTCGGCCACAAACCGCACCGGCTCGCCTGTCAACGCCACACGGCCATAGTGGGCGAGCCACTGCGCTTCAACGCCTGGCAGCAGTTCAAGCACACGCCGCCCCACCGGGTTGTGCAGACCCGACTGCGCTTCAAAACTCGGGTTCACCTCCAGGTACCTGAAATCGGCTGCCTTGCCGGCGCCATCGAACAGCACTTCAATGATGCAATAACCTTCCTCCATCGCATTGAACAAGGTGCGAAACCGGTCTTCCGACTCGTAGAGCGACTCTTCGGCCTGTTTGCGCTCGGAAATGTCGTGGATGACGATGAGAAGCCGCAAGGCGTCTCCCGTGTCGGCCTCCAGGGCTGCCGTCAGTTGTACCCAGACCAATGCACCCAGGCCCGTGACCATCTGCAGGTCGCATTGTTTGGGCTGCCCGGTTTCCATCAATTGCCGGCGCAACTGGTAATAGTCATCCTGGCTGGTTTTGGCGATGAAGCGGCTGATCGGGGTTTTGACCAGGGCCGAACGGGCCTGACCCAACATGCTGGACGCCTTGAGGTTGGCCTGCAGGATCAGCCCAGCCTCGCTGACCGCGAAATACCCGACCGGCGCCAGGTCGTACAGGTCAAAATAACGGGCGCGTTCGGCATCCAGCGCCAGTTGGGCGCGGCGCAACTCCTCGTTTTGCATCTCCAGCTCGATCTGGTAGACCTTGAGTTCGTGCAGGGTCTTCTGCACCACTTCCATTGACGGCGCGGCACCCGTCTGGACCGCCTGTTGCAGGTCGTTTTGGGCGATTTGCTCGGCCCGCTGGCGCAAGCCCTTGGGTAATCCGTCAGTCTCCATCATGGCCGGGGCCCAGTCGTTCGGTGGTGGCAATGGCGTAGATTCGGCCAAATTCATTGACCAATGCGGTGGACGTCAAGGTGATCGACAAACGCTGGCCGCCCTTGTTCAAGCGCACCGTCTGGCAGGGCTCCAGGCTGACAGACTCGGCCAGTTTCCTGACCTGTTTCAGCGCCTCTGTATGCAGTTCATCCGGAATGCGTTGGCGCACGTTCAGCGCCAGGGCCTCAGCTTCAGTCCAGCCGTACAACCGGGTGGCCCCCGGGTTCCAGGCGATGGTGCGCCCGTCCAGGTCTTGCACCGTGATGGCGTCGTGGGCATCGCGCACCACCACGGCCAGCCGCGTCAGTTCACTGGCCGCGAGCAGTGCCACGCGGGCGCGCACCACTTCCGTTGATTCGACAAAGGTGATCACCGCGCCTTCGATCACGTTGTCCAGCGTGCGGTAGGGCAGGATGCGCAGGGTGAAGTACCTGTCATCCGTTGTCTTGACCTCTTCCACTTTGGGTGAGAGCGTTTTCAGCACCGATTGCACATCGCTTACCAGTTTGTCGTAACCTACCAGGTTGCAGGCAATGTGCCCGAGCGGGCGACCGAGGTCGCTCAAAATCAGGTGGATGACCTGGGTCACCGCTGGCGTGAACCGCAAAATCCGCAGCAGGTGGTCGACAAATATGGTGCCGATGCCGGTGCCCGCCAGCAGGTTGTTCATGTCGTTGTTGGCGCGGGACAAATCGACCACTTTGGCCTGCATTTCAGCATTGACGGTTGCCAGCTCTTCATTGATCGACTGCAACTCCTCCTTCGAGGTTTCCATCTCCTCGTTGGTGGACTGCAGTTCCTCGTTGACCGACTGCATTTCTTCATTGGACGACTTCAATTCTTCGTTGGAAGTCTCAAGCTCTTCATTGGCAGCATGCAGGTACTCTTCCTTGGTGCGAAGCTGCTCCCTGAGATCGGCTATTTGGGCGCTGGCCTGCATGTCCCCATTGGCCAGGGGTTCTGCGCCATCCGTGTCGTTGGCAGAGTCTGGCAAACGCGTGGCAAGCGCAATCCGTGCGGGCACAGCCATCGCCTCGGGTGTGCGGGCTTCCTCCAGCATCACCAGGTAGAGAGGTGATTCCAGCGCCGAGCTGTTCGGGGTACGTACCGGGCAAACGTGCAGGTTGACCTGGGTGAAATGGCCATTGGTTTTGACGCGAAGGTCCAGGCTGCGCACGGCGTCGCCGGACAGCGCAGCTTTGTGCAAGGCCAGCGTGAGGTCGCGCTTGAGCCCTTCCCGGGCCATTTTCAGAATGTTGTTGATGCCGGCATCGCCCTGCGCGGGTTCCAGATAGGTGCCGGAGCGCCCGTGCAGGTAAAGAATGTCGCCTTGCCCATTGACCAATGCGCCGACCGGCGCAAGCTGCTGCAGCAGGGTTTGCTCGGTGATTTCGCGCAGGGTCAATTTGCTGACGGCGGCGGATTTGCTGCCGGGTTGCGCAGGGACGACGTCACTCCCGGTGGGCTTGGCATTCGCCAAAA
>JANOXL010000131.1:0-7714 GCA_031418395.1 Rhodoferax sp.
GCTAAACATAGCAAATTATTTATATATTACGAGACCCATAGGCTTAAAATTCGAAAAAAAGGCGCGCAAAGTAACATTGTTAACATGCATGTTAATAGTGAGATTATTTTCACTCCGCCAACATTGCAGCGCAACCTGCTAGCCACCCATTTTGAATCCAACCGGCCGCGCGCTGCGTATGGTTTCTCAAGCCTATCAATCTTTTATCGAACCCGGGAAACCATGTCAAAAAACAACGCACGCTTTGGTCCAACCCCATCAAGTCTGGTGTGGTTTGTGGCGGGATCTCTGGGCCTGCCGTTGGCCGCCCGGGCGCAGCTCAGCACACCTACCTTGGCGCCGGTGACCGTGCAGAGTTCGCGCAACAGCGTGCTGGGTGATGCCGAAACGGCCAACATCGGGGTCGTCACGCAGCAGCAACTGGAGGCGCGTACGGTATATCGGCCCGGTGAGGTGCTCGAAGCTGTGCCCGGCCTGGTCGTGAGCCAACACAGCGGCGAAGGCAAAGCCAACCAGTTTTACCTGCGCGGCTTCAATCTCGACCACGGCACCGATTTGCGCACCACAATCGACGGCATGCTCGTCAACCAGCGCAGCCACGCGCACGGGCAGGGCTGGACCGACGTGAACTTCCTGATCCCCGAACTGGCCACGCTGGTGGAATACCGCAAGGGGCCGTTTTACGCGGCCGAGGGCGATTTTTCATCGGCCGGCGCGGTCAGTGTGACCTACGCCAACACCTTGCCGCAAAACATTGCCAGCATTGGCCTCGGTCAAAACGGTTATGCCCGCACGTTGTTGGCGGGCTCGCCCAAGTTGGGCGGCGGCAACCTGCTGTATGCGCTAGAGCTGTTCCGCAACGACGGCCCTTTCACCGTGGGTGACGACTACCGCAAGCGCAACGGTGTGTTGCGTTACAGCCAGGGCACCGAGGGTAACGGCTTCAATGTGAGCCTGATGGCGTATGAGGCTAAATGGCACGCCACCGACCAGATTCCCAAACGCGCGGTGGACGCAGGCACCCTCGGCCGCTTTGACGGGGTGGACCAGACCGATGGCGGAGAGGCCAGCCGCTACAGCCTGTCCGGCTCGTGGCGCAGGTCTTCGGGCAACACGTTCGATCAAGTCAATGCCTATGTGGTGCGAAGCCAGCTTGAGCTGTTTTCCAACTTCACCTACTTTATGGATGACCCGGTCAACGGCGACCAGTTCGCCCAGCCGGACCAGCGCACCACCACCGGCATCAACGCCAGCCGCACCTGGAACGCGACTTGGCTGGGGCGCAGCTCGGACATCACGCTGGGCGTGCAATTCCAGAACGACAACATCCACAACGAGTTGTACAGCAGCGTGGCGCGCCAGCGCCTGACGACGACGCGGTCTGACCATATCGTCCAGAGCAGCCTGGGCCTGTACCTGGAAAACACTACGCGCTGGACGGATAAATTCCGTACCGTGGCGGGCCTGCGCGCCGACACCTTCCGTTTCAACGTGGAAAGTGACAACCCGGCGAATTCCGGCACCCATGTGGAAAGCAAAGTCAGCCCCAAGCTGAACCTGATTTTTGGCCCGTGGAACAAAACCGAGTTTTACGCCAGTGCCGGCACCGGCTTTCACAGCAACGATGCACGCGGCACCACCGTCACAGTAGACCCAAAAACCGGTGCCCCGGCGGACCGGGTGTCGGCGCTGGCCGGCTCCCGGGGGTTCGAGCTGGGCGTGCGCACGGAAGTCATTGCCGGGTTGCAATCGTCATTCTCGGTGTACCAGGTTGAATTGGACTCGGAGCTGCTGTTTGTCGGCGACGCCGGCACCACCACGGCCGGGCGTCCGAGCCGTCGCATCGGCTTCGAGTTCTCCAACTACTACAAGCCGAACCGCTGGTTGACCATCGACGCCGACCTCGCGTTTGCGCGCGCCCGTTTTCGCGACTTCGATCCGGCTGGCAACCGCATTCCCGGCGCGGTGGAAGGGGTGGCGTCATTGGCGCTGGCGGTCGACAACCTGGGGCCCTGGTTTGGCGCGTTGCAACTGCGTTATTTCGGGCCGCGCCCGCTGATTGAAGACAACTCGGTACGTTCACAAAGTACGGCAACGTTGAACGGCCGTATCGGCTATAAGATCAGCCCCAAAGTGAAAATTGAACTCGAAGCCTTCAACCTGACCAACCGCAAAGATTCGGCGATTGACTACTTCTACACCTCTCAACTCAAGGGCGAAGCGGCACCGGTGAATGACATCCATTTCCACCCGGTGGAGTCGCGGTCGTTGCGCCTGACGCTGGTCGCCAATTTCTGACTTCCTGTACCGCTGCGGGTTTCTCTCGCCGTTGTGCGCGGGGCTTTAAAACAATTCAGGTTCGATCGTCTTTCTGCCGCTGACCTGGGAAGCGGCTTCTCCTGCCATGGCTTCATTGGCCAGCTCCAGCGAGCCTATGCGGATGCCCAGCAAGCGCAGCTTTCGCTCCAGCGGCACGCGTTTGAGGCACAGGCCGCCGGTGCGGCGGATTTCCTTCGCGTCGGCGGTGAAATGGTCGAGCGTGATGTCGCGTGTGGCGGCCTTGAAGTTGTCGTACCTGAGCTTGATGCCGATGGTTTTTCCGACGTAACCCTTGCGTTGCAGGTCGGCGGCGAGTTGTTCACACAGGCGGGTGAAAATTTCGCCCAACTCAGTTTTGTCGGCTACAGCGTGTAAGTCGCGCTCGAACGTGGTTTCGCGGCTGATGCTCACCGGCTCGCTCTCGGTGACCACGGGGCGCTCATCTCTGCCCCAGGCGGCACAGTGCATCCAGGCACCGGTGGCTTGGCCAAAGGTGTCGATCAGCCATTGTTCGTCGCGCGCGGCGAGTTCACCGATCAAAGTGATGCCGTGTTTTTGCAATTTCTCGTCGGCCTTGGGACCAATGCCGTTGATTTTGCGGCAGGCCAGCGGCCAGATTTTGCTTTGCAAATCATCTTCGTAAATGATCGAGATGCCGTTGGGTTTGTTGAACTCGCTGGCCATTTTGGCGAGTTGTTTATTGGGGGCAACGCCTACCGAACAGGTCAGGCCGGTTTCGTCAAAAATGCGTTTCTGAATCAAACGCGCCAGCACGCGGCCACCTTCGCGCTGGCCACCGGGCACTTCGGTGAAATCGATGTAGACCTCGTCCACGCCCCGGTCTTCCATCAAGGGCGCGATGTCGAGGATGATGGCCTTGAATTGGCGCGAGAACTTGCGGTATTCGTTGAAGTCCACCGGCAGCAGCAAGGCCTGCGGGCAGAGTTTGGCGGCCTTCATCATGCCCATCGCCGAGCCGATGCCAAACTGGCGGGCGGCATAAGTGGCGGTGGTGATGACGCCGCGCCCGGTGTAGTCTTTCAGCACTTCAAACGCGTTGACCGGGATGTGGCGCAAGTCGGCCACGTCGTTCCACTCGCGCTCGGGGTGGCTCAGGCGCAGGCGCGCCAACATGTCTTCATAGGTGCGGCGGCTGCCGCCGATCACGACCGGAAGACCCTTGAGCTGGGGGTAACGCAGCAGTTCGACCGACGCGTAAAAGGCGTCCATGTCGAGATGCGCAATTCTGCGTAGGGTCATCTCGCCCCGGGGTTTACAACTGGGTGCAAATAACGACTAATCCGAGCGTGACCAGCACCAAGCCCACTCGCTCGGGTCGGCTCAACGACTCGTCAAACAGTTTGCGCGAGACGGCGTAGCTGAACAACACTTCGATCAGCCCGAGGGTTTTGATATCTGCCACGGGCCGCAACGCAAAACCAGTGAACCAGCCAATCGACGCCAGCGCGCCCATGGCCCCGGCCACGCTGGAGAGCCGCCAGGCACGGGCCACTTGCCTGATTCGAGCGGGTTCGCGCACGAAGATCCAGCCACCCAACAGCAAGGATTGAAGGATTTGTGCCAAGAGAACCCCGCTGGCGCCAATCAGCCAGGGCGACACGCCGGGCTGGGTCAACGCCGCGCCGCGATAACCCACGCTGGCCATAGCGAAACAGGCACCCGAGGCCAAGCCTGCCAGCGCCGCTTTGCCAAACCAGGCGGTCGAGTTAACGGCGTCTTTTTTGGGCATCGACAACATCACCACGCCAATGCTGGCACACACCATCGCCAATGCGGACCACAGACCGGGAATCTCCAGCAGCAAGACGCTGCCCAGCAAACCGGCCTGTAGCACCTCGGTTTTGGCGAGCGCCACGCCGATGACGAAGTTGCGTTGCGCCATGGCCAGCAGCAAAAATGCCGTGGCCAGAATCTGCGCCACCGCGCCGACACTGAGCCACAGGAAGTAGTTTGTGCCAAACGAGGGCATCTGGCTGCCGGTTGGCAAAAATTGGAGTACCAGCCACAACCACAGCGCCGCGAAGGGCAGGCCGTAGAGAAATCGCACCAAGGTGGCAGACAAGGTGCCAAGTTCGCTCACCAAAGAGCGCTGCGCTGCGTTGCGGATGGTTTGAAACGCAGCGGCGGCGATGACGATGGGAATCCAGGCCCAGGCGGCGGGGGAGGTGAAATTCATACCGTGGAGGGCAGGGTGCAGAACCTGCGGCGCTGTCCGGTCAAGTCGGGTAAGTGCCGGGCAGCAGGATGCGTTTGTCCACGTTGTTTAAGTTGGTGTGGCCGCAAAAGGCCATCGTCAAATCCAGCTCTTTGTGGATGATCTCGAGGGCTTTGGTCACACCGGCCTCACCCATGGCACCCAGCCCGTAGGTAAAGGCGCGGCCAATGTACACGCCTTGCGCACCGAGCGCGCGCGCCTTGAGCACGTCTTGCCCGCTACGGATACCGCCATCCATGTGGACTTCGATTTGTTTGCCGACGGCCTGTGCAATGGCCGGTAGTGCGCCGATGGATGAGGAGGCGCCATCCAGCTGGCGACCACCGTGGTTGGAAACGATTAGCGCGTCGGCGCCGCTATTGACGGCAAGTCGAGCGTCTTCCACGTCCTGAATGCCCTTCAAAATCAGCTTGCCGCCCCAGCGTTTTTTGACCCACTCCACGTCAGCCCAACTCAAAGTCGGGTCAAACTGCTTGCCCGTCCACTCCATCAGGTTGCCCATGTTTTCGATGCCTTTGACGTGGCCGAAAATGTTGCCAAAGTTATGCCGCTTGGTGCCCAGCATGCCCAGCGCCCAGCGCGGTTTGGTGGCGATGTTGATGATGTTGGGAATCGTCAACCGGGGCGGTGCCGTGAGCGCATTTTTGAGGTCTTTGTGGCGCTGCCCGATAATTTGTAGATCCAGTGTGAGCACCAGCGCGCCGCATTTGGCGGCTTTGGCACGGTCGATCAGGCGGCCAATAAACTCGCGGTCGCGCATGACATACAGCTGAAACCAGAAGGGCGCTTTCGTGTGTTCGGCAATGTCTTCAATCGAGCAGATGCTCATGGTGGACAAGGTAAAAGGCACGCCGAATTTTTCAGCCGCGCGCGCGGCCTTGATTTCACCATCGGCGTGTTGCATACCGGTCATGCCCACGGGCGCCAGGGCGACAGGCATGGCCACCTCGCGCCCGATCATCGTGGTCTTGGTGCTACGGTTTTCCATGTTGACGGCGACACGCTGGCGCAGCTTGATGGCCTGAAAATCACCCGTGTTGGCACGGTAGGTGCCCTCCGTCCAGGAGCCGGAATCGGCGTAGTCGTAAAACATGCGCGGTACACGTTTTTGCGCGAGCACGCGCAGGTCTTCGATATTGGTGATGACGGTCATCGGGCTTCTCAAATGAAATGGATTGACCCGATGGTAAATCACCGCGCGGCGGGGGCCGCATTTGGCCCGCTTAAAGCTGCTTTTGAATCAACGCGCCTTTGAACAGCACCGGCCCGGTGGGTCCGCCCGCGCTGGGTACACCGCCCTTGGGCTCCAGGCTGATGGCCAATGTCGGCACTTCGCGCACGTCGCTCTGGGCAGCGGTCAGGCGCAGCAATCTGTCGCCGCCCAAGACGCCCAGCGATTTGGGTCCGCCCGTTGGCGGCAAGGCCCACAACTGCAGCGATCTGTCGCCGGCTTCCTGGTAAATGCCCACGCGTTGCAAGGTCAGGCGATTATTCTTGGGATCGAAAGTGACCAGCATCGAGGCCGCCGCTTTGTCGTCCGCCAGCACCGCCACATATTCGATTTGCGGCGTCGCCAAAAGTCGCGCTTGCAACTGGCTGATTTCAGAGCCCATTTGCTCGCGCACATTCAGGCCGGTGACGCTCACGACCAGCGTGGCCAGCGCACCGGCGAGCGCAGCGCCACGCCACCAGGAGAGCCGGTGCCACCAGCCGTTCGACGCAGCAAGCGGGGTTTGAGCCGCCTGGCTGCGCGCAGCCTGCATGGCGTGCGCCGTTTGCTCGCCCTGCACCAGGTTGTCGATGCGTTGCCAGACGACGGGGCTGGGACTTGTTTGCGTCTGCAATTCGTTCAAGCTGGCCAGGTGCGACTGCCAGGTGAGCGCGGCTGCACGCAGGCTGGGGTGTTCGCGGGCCATGCTTTCGAAACGCCGCCGGGCACCAGCGCGCAGCGTGCCCAGCGCATAGGCTTGGGCCAGACGTTCAACCAATTCGGGGTGTGCGACGAGGTTCATCAGATGACAATTCTGTGGGTTCGTTCAGGCAAACCGTGCCATACACAGACGCAACTGATCCAGGCCCCGGCGAATCCAGGTTTTGACGGTACCCAGTGGTAGCTTCAGCTGAGTGGCAAGCTCCATGTGGCTCAAGTCGCGGATGTAGGCCAGGCTGACGACTTCGCGCTGCTGATAGTTCAACTGGCCCAGGCACTGGTGCAGCGCCCACGCCTGCTCGCTGGCCATGGCCGTGTCTTGCGGCGTGGGCAAGTCGGCGGGCAAGGTATCGGACAGCACTTCGTCCAACTCCTGGGTGAGGTGGGCGCGCTCGGCTTTGCGGCGACGCAAATGGTCCAGGCCCCGGCTGCGCACAATCAGGCCCATCCAGGCCATGGGTGGGCTCAAACTGGCGCGGTAGTCACCTGCACTGCGCCAAATCGTCAAAAACGCTTCCTGCAACACATCTTCGGCACCCTCCCGCTGGCTGACCACGCGCAGCGCCAAACCATACAGCTTGGACGAAACTTGGTCGTACAGCAGTTTGAGGGCCGTGGCGTCGCGCTGCGCCAGGCGATCCAAGAGCGCGATCAGCCCGGCATCCGAGAGCTGGAGTTCGGTGGTGGCATTTTCAGGCCTCTGATGCGGTTCAGAAGCTGGGCTGATAGGGGTTGGCATGCCGATATTGTCTTGTATCGGCACAGGGTTTTCGAACAGAAATGATGCTTCAGGTGTTTCTCGGGCCATCACCAATTTACGCGGGCGCGCTTTCACTGGATTCAAGCTGCGTAAAGCCCTAAATTATTTAGGGGAATTTTGAATCCATTTGACCTTGACGATCCGTATCCGTTGAGTCCCGTGCCAGAAGCGTCCCAACGCCTTGCGAGCGGCACGTTCAAAGTTGCCTCTATCCACCCAGTCTCAAGGAGCACGCCATGCAGCAACCCTCAAAAATTTTCAGCCTTGCCAAACGCAGCTTGTTGTTTGGCGCATTGGGCCTCACGGCCTGCGCCAACATGGGTGGCGTGCCCGCTTTTTCGCAGGCTGGCCTGCCCGATGCGGTCAAGGTGCCTGCCGGGCACGTGGTGACGATGGAAACCGCCGCCGCCGGGGACATCACTTACGAATGCCGCGCCAAAGCCAACATGGCCGGCCAGTTCGAATGGGT
>JANOXL010000132.1:0-11309 GCA_031418395.1 Rhodoferax sp.
GCAGTGCGACGCAACAACTTCATGGAGGAGTCCTCAACAGGTAGTGAAACAATGGTGTCAGTCTAGCCACCCGGCCCTCAATTGACCATAGCGTAAGCCACTATCTCCAGTTTCATCCTTGGAACAACCAGCGCTGCCACCGCTGCGCTGGAGCGGTTCGGATACGGCGCGTTGAAAAACTCGCGGTACACCGCGTCGATCGCGGGCATGTCGGCCACATCGGTCATGTAAATCAGCACCTGGCAGACGTCGTCCATCGAGCCGCCCGCTGCAGCCATCGTCTTTTGCAAATTGGTAAAGGTCAGGCGCGCCTGGTCGGTGATCGGGCCAGTGTCGATGCTGCCATCCTGGCGCACCGGGCCGTGGGCGGTGAACACCATCTGGCCACTGCCTTTGACGGCCCATGAGAAAGGCTGCTTGAGGGGCGGCAGGCCCATGTCGATGACTTGTTTCATGGTGAACTTTCGTAAAGGTCAGGCTGAAAATCAGCTTGTAGGTGAGTGCGATGCCACCATCTGTCGCTGCAAGTGGCCATACCACGGGTGCGCAGGGTCCGCCAGGCTGGTGTGGGCCTCAAAATGATTTTGACCTGGCATGTCATGCAGCGCGCAGCGCGCAACGGTTGCGTTGAGCAAGCCCTGCAAGGCCTGGTTGGAGCGGCGTACACGTTCACTGTCGTGTTCACCCACGGACAACACGAAGGGCAGGCGATTCGCAGTAGTCCAACTTACAGGGCTCATCGAGACATCTTGTTCGGGGCGCTGCAACACCATCTCGTACACGCGTGCCTCCAGGCTGCCGGGGGGCGGGTTGGGATGGTGCAAATCCATAATGCCGCTGATTGGCAGGCAGCCCTGCACCGCGTCGACTGGCACACCGGCGGCGAGGCGATCTGCTGTGCGCAGGGCCACCAGTGCCGCCAAATGGCCACCGGCAGAATGGCCTGCCAGAAAAATCTGCCGCGGGTTGCTGCCCTGCCCTGCAATGTGTTGACTCACGTGCACCAATGCAGCCAGGCCGTCTTCAAAAGCTGCCGGAAAACGCGCTTCAGTCACCAGGCGGTACGAGGGTGTGACCAAGATGCAACCCAGTGCCACGACATTGCGCGCCATGAAATGGTTGTAAGCGCGGTAACCATTCGTCCAGCCACCGCCGTGCCAAAACATCAGCACAGGCGCACCTTTGGCAGATTCTTCATCGTGAGCGGCGCCAGCGTTTCGTGGGCCAAACACGTCGTAGCGGTGCAGGCGATGCGGGCCATAGGCCACGTCGCGTGTGGCGACCACGCCCTCGGGCTGCGGCTCGCGCGACCAGGCCATCACCTGGCGTGCGTAGGCCTCCGCCGCTGCAAACGGCATCGGGATTTGCTGATCAGGGTCGTCTTGGCGATCGAGCGGCATGGTGCCGCAAATTATGACGGATGCACACTTATCGGTACATGTACGCGCGTGACCAGGGCGTCGGGTTCAGCGCTGCTGCCTGCCCCGCTTTACAGGCCAGCACCTGGTGCAGTGAAACCCAGTTTTGAACAAACGCGTAAGCGCAGCCCGCCAGGTAAATCCGCCAGATGCGCCAGGTTTTTTCGTCGACCACAGCGCGCAGCGTGGCCGATTGTTTCTCAAAATTGTCGGACCATTGCGTCAAGGTGCGGGCATAGTGGCGGCGCAGGCATTCCACGTCCAGCGCCTCCAGGCCGCCTGTCTGCATTTCGCTGAGCGCCAAGCCGATGTGAGGCAATTCTCCGTTCGGAAAAACATAGGTATCGATGAACTCAGCGGCACCCAACGGCGTGCTGCCACTACCAGGGTCGGTGGAGGTAATGCCGTGGTTCAGCACCAACCCGCCATCTTTGAGCAGACTGGCCACCTTGCCAAAATAGTCGGCCAGGTGTTTCAACCCCACGTGTTCGAACATGCCTATCGACGTGATCTTGTCAAACGGACCATCTCGTGAATTCAGGTCGCGGTAGTCCATCAGGCGGATCTCCACGCGCTGCTGCAAACCGGCGCGCGCCACCCGTTCGACCGCCAATTCGTATTGATTCTGGGACAAGGTCACACCCAGCACCCGCGCACCAAACGCCTGCGCCGCGCGAATTGCCAGTGCGCCCCAGCCACACCCGATGTCCAGCAGGCGCTCATCTTTTTGCAGCATCAGTTTTTTGAGGACATGATCGATTTTGGCCGTTTGCGCATCGGCCAGGGTCTCAGCGCCGGTGGCGTAATAAGCGCATGAATACACCATTTGCTCATCAAGCCACTGCTGGTAGAACGCGTTGCTGACATCGTAATGATGTGCAATAGAGGACTTGTCGATGCTTTTGTTGTGCCGCACGGCTTTAAACAAACGCGCAAATCGGCCCTGGCTGGCTCCTTTGCTGGTGTCGCAGGAAGACGCCAGGCCCATGGCCACCTCGACGATGTCGTGAATGTCGCCGCTGAGGTCAAAATGCCCATTGACATACCCATCTGCAAGCCTATTGATGCTGGGCTGCTGCAAATACACCAGAGAACTCGGCGATGACAAACGCAGGCTGACTTTGGGTTGTGGGCCCAAGTCAATCGGCTGGCCATTCCACAAGACGACACGCAGGGGAATCTTCAGGCCAGTCGGCAACCCCGCCAGGAATCGCGCCACCATGCCAGCCGCCGGGCCGTGGTTTTTCGCCTCGCCAGTGGCAACACTGGTCGATCGGAAATTTGCTGTACCTGCTGATGGGGCCATACCGCGAATGCTATTGAAATATCGGGGTCAGATCAATAGCCAGGAAGCCGACACGACATTGCGAGTTGATCCAAATCAAATCAGGGCGCACACTCGGGGTGCATCATTCCCATAGCGTTTTTGTTACCCGTTGTCACCCACCTTGAAGTTCGCTCATTGGAGTCTGCCATGTTCAAACACATTTGTATTGCCACCGATGGTTCCGCCGCTTCTGAACACGCGGCCGCACTCGCCCTGGATCTGGCGCGCGTACACGCCTGCAAACTCACCTCGGTGTACGTCATTGACCCCTACCCCTTCTTGATGGTGGGTGACACAAATCCGATGGGTTTTCAGTCTTATATGGCGGCAGCGCAGACCCTGGCTTCCAGCGCCAATGCGGCGGTGGTCGCCTTGGGCCAAGCGGGCGCCAGCCCCGTCCTGGTGCAGACGAGCATCGTTGAAGAAGCCGGTGCTGCAGCAGGCATCCTGCTCGCGGCTAAAAATGAAGGCTGCGATTTGATCGTGCTGGGCTCGCATGGCCGCTCCGCCATCCGCCGCCTGATGCTGGGCAGTGTCGCAGCGCGGGTGGTGGCGGAGTCGCCTATTCCGGTGTTGGTGACGCGTTGAGGCGCATCGATGGCCGGATCAATGGCAAATTAACGGGCAGTTGACAGGAAGTTATCGGCCACGTTACGCTGACACACCGGTCACGCTGTAACCTGCATTGGTGTTCACTTATTGCGGCACGACGCCGGCCTTTTTAACCAAAGCGGCATATTTCACCAACTCGGTTTTGAAATGGGCCAGCGCTGCCTCGGGCGAGCTGATGTTGATGCTGTTGCCTTGTTTGGCCATGGCTTCTTTGACCTCGGGCGTGGCAAATGCTGTGGCAAACGCGGCCTGGATGCGTTTGACTTGATCAGCGCTTAAGCCCTTGGGGCCAACGGCTGCGATCCAGCCCTCCACCAGGTATTTGGGGAAACCCGCCTCGGCTGACGTGGGGATCTCCGGCGCTGCAGGAATTCGCGCAGGTGCTGACACACACAGGGCACGCACGTTGCCGGCTTTGATCTGCCCGGCCACCGCCGGCAAAGCGCCCACACCCCAATCGACCTGGCCGCTCACAATGTCTTGCAACATCGGCGCAAAACCGCGGTAGGGAATGTGGGTGGAAAAGGTATCGCTCACGTCTTTGAACATCTCTGCCGCCAGGTGCAGGATGGTGCCGTTGCCGCTGGAGGCGTAGTTGTATTTGCCAGGGTTGGCTTTCAAGAGCGCTGCAAACTCCTTCAGGTCTTTGGCAGGTACTTTGGGGTTGACGACCAAAATCAAGGGCGTGGCGCCGATGATGGCAATCGGCGTGATGTCGTTCACCGGGTCAAAGGGCACCGACTTCAACACGCTGGGGTAGATGACGTGGTTGTTGGACACCATGGACAGCGTATTGCCATCGGGCGCAGATTTGATCATGGCCGCGGTGCCCACCACGCCGCCCGCTCCGGGCTGGTTGTCGATGACCACGGGCTGGCCCAGTGCTTTCGAGAGCTGCGCGCTGGCCGCACGCGCGATGCCGTCGACCCCCGAACCGGTGGACACCGGCAGGATGAATTTGACGGGTTTTTCTGATGCGGCTGGCTGGGCATACGCTGCATCTACCAAGCCCAGGGCGGCCAGCACCGCCAAGCTTTGACGACGGGTGAAAGTGGGGTTCATTTGGTTCCTCATTTCTGAATACTGCGGCCCTCAGGCCACCACGGCCTTCACAAACATGTCGTCAATCTGACGACGGTCATAACCCACAGAGGCCAGCAGCTCACGGGTATGTTCACCCATGCGAGGTGGCTGCAAACGCACGCCCAGCCGCTGCCCCGCCATGGTGAAAGGGAACAATGTGGTTTGGGCCGTCTGCCCTGCCCGTTCACCGTCCGTCAAGGTAATGTCTGCCAGGCCGCCGGTGGCGATCAGGTGTTCATCGTCGTACAACTCTTCGGGCTTGCGAATCGGCGCAAACGGCAAAGCGTGTTTTTCAAACAGTGCCGCAAGTTCGGCAGCGCTGAATTGGGCCAGGCGCTCGCGCAATACCGGGATCAGTTCGGCGCGCAAGGCTACGCGGCTGTTGTTGCTGTGGTAACGCGCATCGGCTTTCAAATCGGCAAACCTCAGGATGTCGCAAAACACGCCCCACTGCGCGTCACTCACGGCGGAGAGAAAAATCTGCTCGCCGTCTTTGACGGTGAAGACGTCATACACCGCCCAGGCGGAAATGCGGTCGGGCATGGGCGCAGCAGCTTGGCCGGTGATGGCGAATTGCAACATGTGCTGGCCGACCAGAAACACGTTGTTTTCGAACAGCGCCGTTTGCACCTCCTGGCCAATGCCTGTGATGCCGCGCTGGATCAACGCGCCCAGCGTGCCAATGGCGCCAAACATGCCGCCCATGATGTCGTTCACACTGCTGCCCGCGCGCAGTGGGTCGCCCGGGCGGCCCGTCATGTAGGCCAGGCCTCCCATCATCTGCACCACTTCGTCGAGTGCCACGCGGTGTTCATACGGCCCCGGTAAAAAGCCTTTGTGGCTCACGTAAATCAGCTTGGGATTGGAGCTGCTAAGGGACGCGTAGTCCAGGCCATATTTGCCCATGGTGCCGGGTTTGAAGTTCTCCAGCACCACGTCCGCACTGCCACACAAAGTGCGAGCAGCTTGTGCACCCGCGCTCGAACGCAGGTCGATGGCGATGCTTTTCTTGTTGCGGTTGAACATCGGGAAAAAACCCGCGCCTGAGCCCAAAAGATGGCGCGTGCGGTCGCCTTCAATTGGCTCGACTTTGATGACTTCCGCGCCCATGTCGGCCAGCACCATGCCGCAGGTCGGGCCCATCACCATGTGGGTGAATTCAACGACGCGCAGGCCCGTCAGCGGCAAACGGCTGTCTGTCACGCTGCCATGACCTCGGTGCGGGTATGCGCCTGCATGACCGTCTTGGCCAAACCCGCTCGCCACAAAGTGCCGTGCAGGGTTTCGCCTTCCAGCCAAACCGCCACCTGCGCACGCAGGGCCATGAGTTGGTTGAAGTCGATGCCCGTCTCAATACCCATCGACAACAACATGCCGGCCAGGTCTTCGGTGCTCACATTGCCGCTGGCCCCGGGCGCATGTGGGCAGCCGCCGATACCGGCCAGGCAGGCGTCAAACCGCGTGATGCCCACCTGCATCGCCGCATACACATTGGCCAGGCCCAGCCCGCGTGTGTCGTGGAAATGCCCGCAGTTGAGCTTGTCACCGGCGATCGGCAGACACTGCTCAAACAAGTGGCGCACCATGGCCGGATCAGCGTAACCTACTGTGTCGGCCAAGCCCACGTGGTCGACGCCCGCGTCAATCACCGCGCGCAGGAGGCGTTGGACTTCGGCCGTTTCTACCTTGCCTTGAATGGTGCAGCCAAAGGCGGTGGAGAGGCCAATTTCAATACGCGTGGCCGCGCCGGTTTGGTCACGCAATTTGACAATTTGGCGAATGATCTCCAGCACTTCATCGGGCGTTTTGCGCAAATTGGCCAGGCTGTGGGCGTGACTGACCGAAAGGGGAAGCAACATGGCGTCAGCCTCACAGGTCAGTGCGCGCTCAGCCCCTTTGAGATTGGGCACCAGCACTGAGGCCTTGAGACCGGGTAGCGACTTGGCGAACACCACCAGCTCTTCAGTGTCGGCCAGTTGCGGCAAGAGCCGCGCAGGCACGAAGGAGCCGACTTCGATCTCGCGCTGTCCCGCGTCATACGCCGCACGGATCCATTGCAACTTCTGCGCAGTCGGCAAAATGCGGGCAATACTTTGCAGGCCGTCACGCAGACCGACCTCGCGGATGATGGCATGCGCTGCAATACCGGAAGAACGTGGGGTAGATGGATTCGTCATGCGGTGATTTTAGGTATTCCCAGTCACCGTGATCTCTGAAATTTTTTCCCACCGTCAAAGCAGATCGTCATACAGCTTCAGTGGATGGACCTAGTAGCACGGCCGATGCCAATTTCAGTTTTCTGGCTCAACGACGGAGTGTTAACATGGGTGTTAATTAGTCCGCGCTTAGGTCTCCATTTTTCGCACTTTTAGAACTTTTGGCACATCAGGCCTCGTGAAATTGACATAGTTTGCTATATAATTTATAGCGAATGACTTCAAGAATTGACTTTATCGACTAACCGAGAACCCTCCGCTTCAAGTCTTCAAACGACATCAACTCCCCCGCCAGCGCACTGGCCATTACCGTCGGTGGGCTGGCCAGCCAGACCTGGCCGGGGCCGCTACGACCGGGGAAATTTCGGTTGATGGCGCTCACGGTGACTTGCTCCGCGCGCTCGGATGCGCCGGGCCCGCAGTTGGCGCAGGCGCCGCAGGAGGGCTGCAACATGTGTACACCAACGGCTTCAAAAGTTTTGTCGTAACCCCGCTCTACGCAGTAGTCGCGCACGGCGGTGGTGCCGTATTGCAGGTAGATCTTGACGTGGCCCGGCAGCAAAACACCATGCGCCACAGCCCACTGCAGCACGGCGTGGTAGTGGTCAAAGTCTTCACGTTTACCGGCGGTGCAGGAGCCACCGTAGGCAATGTCGATCTTCACGGGCTGGCTCAGGGTGTTGAGGGGCACACCGTTGCCAGGGTCGCCGGGTGCCGCCACCAGGGGCGAGAGCGCGGCGCAATCGACATGGATGACGTCTGCATACGGTGCGCCCACGTCACTGTGCATCCACGGCTCGATGCTGAAATCAAGGCCACGGCGCTCGCGCAGAAAGGCGACGGTGTGAGCGTCGGGGGCGACGATGCCGGTCAGGCCGCCGAGCTCGGCCGTCATGTTCGTCAACGTCGCGCGTTCGTCAATCGACAGCGCTGCCACGGCTTGGCCGGTGAACTCAAACACCTTGCCTACGCCAAGACCGGCCTTGATGCTGGGTAGCGCCAAAAGGTTCAATACAAGGTCTTTGGCGGTCACACCCGCGGGCAATTCGCCCTGCAATTCGATGCGCAGGGACTCGGGCACGGTAAGGCGCACCGCGCCCGTCATGAAGGCATTGGCCATGTCAGTGGTGCCGACACCAAACGCGACACAGCCCAGCGCGCCACTGTGTGGCGTATGCGAATCGGTGCCCACGACGATTTGGCCCGGCAGCGCGTAGTACTCGATCATCATCGCGTGGGAGATGCCGGCGACATTGGTGCCATCGTCCTGCCGCGCCTCGTCGTCGGTCAAGGTCCGATGGAAACGTAAACCATGCTGATCGACAAAATCCCGCTGGGCCTGGCGCATGGCGTGCATGTTGGGCACCAGGCCGTTTTTGAGATGCGCCGGGCTTTGCTCGACATACGCGCTGTGGTCTTCAAACACGACGATGCTCGCCGCATCCACCAGTTGCAAGGGCGTAGGGAAAGACTCGCGCAACATGTGGGCGCACATGCCTGTGTAGTACTCGTGAATGAAGCGCCAGTGCGCCTGCACAAAGACGCCGCTGCCCGCCTGCAAGGGGTTTGCCGTGACCGCAGTGGCCAAAATGTGGCGGGCGACAATTTTTTCAAACAGGGTTTGGGGATGGGCTACACGCATCCCCAGGGGCACAGGCGCGGCATGCAGGTGGGCCAGGTGCTGCTGCCCAAACGCCAGCAGTCCACCACAACGCAAGATGGCAGCGGCCAGAGGCTCGCGGTCTCGCACGAGTTCGTCAATGCTGATGTCTTCACCGCGCTGGATACGCGCGACCAAACCGAAATCAGTCGAAGTGAACAGCCCGATGTTGTCAGCGTTTTGTCGGTAAATCCGCTCGAAACTTTGTGCAATCACCAGGCGAATACCGGCCAGCTTCTCGGCTACGGGGCTGTGTTCACGCGAGGAGCCTTTGCCATACCGCTGGCCCGCCACGGTGATGGCAAAGCCGCCTTGGCGCACGCCATCCAGGCGGATCGGCATCTGGCCTTCGACCGTGAAGCCGGTGTAGGGATAACGCGCCAGGCGGCCATCAAAATGCGAGAGGATGGCCACAGGCGTGATCTCGTCGGTGGAGATGTCGTCGCGCAAGCGCACGATTTGTTCCGCTGCAAAGTCCGCGCCACGCATTTGCGCCTTGACGCGGTCAAAATCGGGGCACAAAAACAGCACCCGGCGGCTGGCCAAATCCAGATCGGCGCAGCGCGTCATAGGGTCAGGACAATCGGTAGCGCGCTGCCGGGTGGCTGGCGGGCAGGCGGTGGCGGCCAAACAGTTTGCCGCGCAGTGTGCTGCCGCCGTTACCGGCCGCATAGGCTGTTTTATACGCACCGCGCTCCTGCAATTGCGGCACCACCAGGGCGATGAAATCGTCAAAACATTCAGGCACCACGGTGCGGGCCAGATTGAAGCCGTCGACATCGGCTTGCTCGCTCCAGGCGATCATGGTTTCAGCGATGGCCTGTGCCGACCCGACCCACGGTGCCTGCCTGCTGCCCATGACGATCTGCGTCAGCAACTTGCGTCGCGTCCAGGTGGGGCCCGCGCTGCGCGTCATCGCGGTGACGTTGGAGACGATGGCCTGGGTTTTCGCGGTATCAATCGGCTCGTCGATATCGTATTTTGAAAAGTCGATGCCCATCGATGCTGCTGCATGAACCATCGCCGCCTCTGAGCTGGCGTAGTGTTGGTAGTCGGCAAATTTCTCTTGCGCCTCTTGATCTGTTCTCCCGGTGACGATCGTAGCGCCCAGAAACACCTTGATATCGCCCGCCGCGCGGCCCAATGCCAACGCTTGCGCACGCAGGTTTTGCACGATCGCCTGCACACCGGGCTGGCTTTGGCCATTCAAGAAAACACACTCGGCGTGTGTCGCGGCAAACTGGCTGCCCCGTGGCGACGAACCTGCCTGGTACAGGAGCGGCGTACGCTGCGGCGAGGGTTCGCTCAAGTGCATGGCCTGCAATTGGTACTGCGGGCCTTGGTGCTGAACTCTGTGGACTTTGGCTGGGTTGGCGTAGATGCCCCGCTGGCGGTCCGCCAGCACCGCGCCGTCTTCCCAGCTGCCTTCCCAGAGTTTGTAGACGAGTGACATGTATTCATCGGCCAGGTCGTAACGATCATCGTGCGCCATTTGGCCCGACAGCCCGTTGGCCCGCGCCGCGCTGTCCAGGTAGCCGGTGACGATGTTCCAGCCGATACGCCCGCGTGTCAGGTGATCCAGTGTTGACATGCGCCGGGCAAACAGGAACGGCGCTTCGTAACTCAGATTGGCCGTAACGCCAAAACCCAGGTGCTGGGTGGCCGCCGCCATCGCCGGGATCAGCAACATCGGGTCGTTCACCGGCACCTGCACCGCACCCTGCACGGCGGCATCGGGGCTGGCCCCCAATACGTCGTACACACCCACTACGTCAGCAAAGAAGATGCCATCAAACAGGCCTGCCTCCAGGCGGCGGGCGTAGTCAACCCAGTAGGACAAATCCAGATACCGTGTGGACTGATCACGCGGGTGCGTCCACAAACCCTGCTGGATATGGCCCACGCAGTTCATGTCAAACGCGTTGACATGAATCTGCTTGTGCGTGCGCAGGCTCACAAGGCGAATACGCTAGTTGGCAACATCGGTATTGTCGGCAGCTCTATTGCTTGGGGATGTTCGCCCGGCTGATCACCTCACCCCAGCGCTTGATGTCGTTGGCCAGCACCTCGGCGGCTTGCTCAGGTGTGCTGCCCTGGGCGTCGAGGTTCAACTCGGCCATGCGTTTTTTAACATCCGGCAGCGCAAGCGCGGCGTTGATTTCCTTGTTCAAACGGGCGATAGCGTCTTTGGGCGTTTTGGCCGGCACGGCCAGGCCGTTCCACGACGACACATTGAAACTGGACAGGTTGCCGCCAGATTCGCGCGCCGTGGGCACGTCAGCGAGTTGCGCAGCGCGCTTGGCACCCAACACCGCCACAGGCCGAATCGCCTTGGCATTGATCTGCCCCATGAGCGGGCCCAGAATGTCCACTGCCGCATCCAGCTGGCCCCCACGCAGCGCTGTGATCACTGCCGGCGTGCCGTTAAAAGGCACCACCTGCGCCTCCAGAGCCGCGCTGGACTTGAACAGCTCTGCGGCCAAATTTTGTGTGGTGCCAATTTGTGGCGTGCCAATATTGAGTTTGCCAGGGTTGGCCTTGCCATAGGCCAATAGCTCGGCCAGTGTCTTGAATCGGCCACCTTCTGCGACCACGATGGCCAGATCAAACGTAGCCAATGTGGTGACCGGTGCAAAATCTTTGAGCGTATCAAAGGGCAGGGTTTTAAAGAGGGACGCGCTGACCGCTGTGCCACTGGAGATGAGCAACACCGTGTGCCCATCGGCGTCGCTACGGGCGACTTGCTCACCTGCAACGATGCCGCCGGCGCTGGGTTTGTTTTCCACCACAACCGATTGGCCAATCGTCTGTGAGATCACCTGCCCCACGGTGCGTGCGGTGATGTCAGCCGCGCCGCCTGCCGCATTGGGCACCACGATCTTGATCGGTTTGCTGGGGTAAGCCTGGGCAAACGCCCAGGCGCCTGAGACGGCCAACGCAATGCCAAGGAGAAGGTGTTTCGTGTTCATGATGAAGCGCTTTAGAAATCTTTT